>JAITIZ010000283.1 GCA_031279215.1 Planctomycetaceae bacterium | reverse complement strand
AGTTTACGTTTGTCAATAAATGAACGAAAAGTAAATCCAGATGAAAACCCAAAATTGAGTAAATCCTTGAAATTCAAGCGTGAAATGAATATTTGCAACATTTCCTCGCTTGTTTAAGGGCTAGTGGAACATCAACCATAGCAGGGGCTGCTTCCGAAGTTAAAGATAACATTAATCCTTCTAATAGTAATTTTACGACAACAGTTACTGACTGGGATGCATGGCATTTATTGGACACAGGTGGAAAAGGAGACTGTGGGTCATTGACTAATCTTGCAGTAGCATGTTTGGGAGTACTAGGCATACCGGCAACGGGACCTTTACTTTCCTACCCAACAGATGATAATCCTGCAACAGCTAGTTCTTGTAAAACTCAGCGTGTTGATACTAAGTCTTTAAAACATGAACTTTGCCAAAATATACTTACTGTTAACGTAAAATTGATATATCCTGGAAACAATTTTGAAGGTTTTTTTACAGTTAGTATTCCTCATATTTTAGCTTTTACTGTTGCTCCACCCGATGGACCATTTCAAAACCAAACATATTATTATCTTGAGGTTTTAAGATCAGTTGCTTCACAACAACAATGGGTTACAACTCAACAGTATGAATGTCCAACTTGTAAAAATAACTTTCCAACTGATTCGACAAAATATGTTATTCCCATAACACAAGTAGGAGGAAATATTCCAGTACCATCTATTCCATAGGTTGGTTGCGCCGAAGAAAATTTCAATTAAACTTTTAACGTTATCTTTAACATGTCTATCAAATTTTTATTGTTAAGTATTTTATTTTTGTGTATTGTTCAGTTCAATACTTATTTATTGACTCAGGAAATACCGGAAGTCAAAACTACAGTGTTGACTGCCAAGAAGACATTGAGGAATAGTATTTCAGTTTATGAAGTCAGTATGTATTTTTCCAATATTAGTAAAGACAGAGTGACGTCTCTTTGGAAATCCGAAAATCCAGATGATATTACATTAGTGTGTAATTTAATTGAAAAAATGCAAGAAATAACGAATCAAAAGGATACCGCGATAACAAATTTTGAAAAATATAAACGATATGCGGTTTATCGGGATTTATGGGGAATGGCTCTTGGTTTTTATACACGACATCCTACAAATAATAAAGTCAAGAAGGAAATCGTTGAAGCATGGCAAAAATCCCAAAAAAATGTTAATTTGCATTCTGTAGCATTGCTGGATTATTGTGATAATATTCTTTTTCCAAAAGAAAAAATTGCAACAATTAAGTCCAACGCATGGAATATTGTTGCTAAAACAGATAATCTGGGAATATGGGAGTCTTTTTGCCAAAGAATACAAGGGACTTATTCTCGGAACAATTTTGTGATTGGCGATAAAAGCGATATTGAGAAACTGGAAATATATATCAAACATCTTGATATGGAATTTGCTTCAAGTCGTCATGCTGCGAATATCGCGTCTTTTGCCAAACATGAACTTATGAGTCATTTGAACATCCCAATTAATGGAATTCCGTCGTTAGTCGTTCTACATTTAACAGTTGAAGAAATAAAGGAATTAGGTCCGATTATATTTTTGGACGAAAAAACAATCAAGGAACGTGAGGAAGCGAAAGCGGCAGGGATTCGTGCAATTGCCGAAGCACCGGAAATGGCGAAACGATTGATGATTGACGAACCGGGACGTTTAAAAGCGATGAATATTATTGGTAATATTCAAGAACCGGAACAAGTTCGTAAAGAGATGAAATTTGCATTATGTCAATATTATGGTATTAGAGTAAATCAATTTCCTAACGTTAAAGCAACACCGAAAGAAGTACAAAAAATAAGTGAACTTCTTAAAACCGAAAATGAACAAGTAAAATCGGATATATTAGACATACTCAGTGCTGCACAATGTGTCAGTTTGATTCCCGACCTTTTTGAAATATGTTACAGTAAAAAAATTCCGCCGTATCGGGGCTTCGGAACGATAGCAATTGCTCCTAAAAAAACGGTATACTTTCAATATTCCCCAACACAAATTATTTCTTATCTAGGCGATGAACAAGTCATTCCTGAATTGGAAAAACTGGCGAATTCGGCGACTGTTTCTGAAGAGATGAAACAAGATGCACTATTAGCAATCAATCGGATCAAGCGGAGAAAAGCAGAAGAACAGGAACAACTTAAACGTAACGAGGAAACAAAACGTCTTCTTGCCGAACGTAAAATCTTTGTTGCTGAAGCGGGAGGACCGACAGATGTCAAGATGAATCCATTTTATGACCCGACAGAAAAATTAAATGTCCCTCCCAATACGCAAAAACGTTCTAATAGTTCACGAACTTGGACATCTCTTGAAGGTTGGCATTCGCTTAATGCAGTTATTGTCCGAAAAGAAGATGATCATATTGTTTTAGTTCGTGATGCTGATGAAAAAGAAATCACTGTTCCTATTAAACGATTAAGTGTTCAGGATCAAGAATACATTAAAAATTGGATACCGCAAAAAACAAATAAGTGATACAAATAAAATAAAAAAATTATATTAAATTGATATTGAAAACCTTTGACGAGTATTTTGCAATAAACTCATCAAGATATTTTTTTGTTCCATTAATCTGGTTTTTATTTTTGTTTTCTTTTCATTCAAAAAATCTGTAATTCGATTGATACTTTAGTTGGCAGGTTAAAAATCAATTTCAATTAGAATCTCAATCAAATTTGATATTACCAAAAGTGTTGTTGAATGCTTCAAATCCGAACGTTAATTTCAAATATTCTGTTGACGATATTATTTGGAAAGTCCGCACAGCGTATGCAACAGGAATGTATCAATTATATGCCGATTGTCTCTATATTGAAAACAATCGCGGCGGTGATATTACAACAGGAAATCAAACGCCTGATCGTGTTGAAGAAATTCGGCTTGAATTGACTAAACAGATTTTTGTGCGGAATGTCGCGCCGACATTGGTGATTTCCGGTGAACCCTCTTCAAAGCCGAGAATTGAATATATTCTGAACCTGACCAGTTCCGATCCGGGTGATGATACAATTACTTCGTGGGTTATTGATTGGGGCGACGGAACAGAACCGGAACTTATTACAGGGAATCCACAAAATGTAACGCATATTTACGCAACGTCCGGTTTGTTCACGATTTCGGCAAAGGCAACCGATGAGGACGGAACCTGGAACGCTAACACGATTGACGTAGAAATTACCGTTCCTGAAATTCCGTGGATTTCCGGCGACCCCGAAATTCTCGCAGGTCGTGAATATATCCTTGATCTCCACAAGAATAACGCAACTATTACTCAATGGATTATTAATTGGGGCGATGGTTCGGCTGTTGAAATAATTGACGGTTCATTGGAGAAAGCGACGCATCGTTATGCAGACGGCGACGAATCACGAACGATTTTAGTTACGGCAGTTAAAGCAATTGATAGCGGAACAGAAAATATTGAACTTGCCAAAGAGATTTTTGTTCGGAATGTCGCAC
>JAITIZ010000282.1 GCA_031279215.1 Planctomycetaceae bacterium | reverse complement strand
TTTTTTTGTACAAAGTTTACGTTTGTCAATAAATGAACGAAAAGTAAATCCAGATGAAAACCCAAAATTGCGTAAATCCTTGAAATTCAAGCATGAAATGAATATTTGAAACATTTCCTCGCTTGTTTAAGGACTAGTGAAAAACGATAGTAGCAGCAGCTTTTCCATAAGGTTTACCACCATATCCCCATGTCACTCCCCATATTCCAATATTATCTTGTCCAAATGCTTTCATAACTTTCACATCCCCAGAAGAAGCAACTCGGAGATTATTAGGATGTACATGACCAGAAAGTCGCCAACCATTTTGCGCATATTGTTTTGCGGTCATTTCTGTAAGCATTGGAACTTCATGAAGAGTACCACGAAAGATCATTCTTTGGTTTCCACGTGTTAAAATAGCAAATTCATCTCCTGTATGCATTGTCATGTTTTTTAAATCTCTCATATTCACTCCTTTCTTGGGTACTATTACTGATGTATTTTGTGCTGGTAACTTTGATAATAATTGAGATTGTCTTATTGTCAACGGTCTCGCACTTGCCATTACAGCACCTCGGACTCCTGTTTGAGAGAGAACAGATACTTGGTTTGAAAACATAGAAGCAGTACCCATTGAAACTAAAGCAACAAAACTTTCTCCTCCGATAAATTTACTCCACCCATGTGAATCTCCCCAATACTCCCCAAGTCCTAAAAAATTCTTATCTTCTTCCGTAAAAAGACCATTACTCCAATCAGGTGATAATACAGTTGGGATTTGGAATGGCATAAGACCACCACACATATATTTCCACTGCATATTTTGAGAAAAAATAAAAAGATTCAGTAATCCAACTGTAATATCTTGAATACCGTTAAAAATATTAGCCCATCCCTGTAATATTCCTAATCCAAAGGCTCCAACAACAGAATCTTTCCCGTAAATAGCCCCCAAAGTTGCACCAACACCCATTGACCCAAGTGAGATACCAATTCCTATACCAATAGCCATTCCAACAGACATATTTCCACTTGGATCAATGCTATTGACCGGATCAGCATGAGTGTACAGATACTTATGCAAACTTTGTGGATCGTTCAGATTTCCAAAAAACGGATCAAGTCTATTGAACCTTCCAGTAACAGGATCATAATATCGTTGCCGTAAATACTGCTGACCGATTTTTGAATCGAATTGTTCGCCACTGTACAGGAATTCTGTTAGCGCAACAGATGGGGCGAAACCAATTGCGTTACCATAAGCGTCGAAGGCGTAGAGTTCGACAATGGCACCGGCAATATCTGTTAAGACTCTGGTACTTCCATGACCGTCGAAGGTGAAATATAACTCCTGTTCGGTGCCGTCTTTAAGAGTTATTTGACTGATTCTGTTACGTCCGATAATGTATGTTATGTTCGGTTAGACTGACTTTTTACGCATTATAACGATTTTAACGGGACAAAGATGCCCCCTATTATCGATATAGTTATAGTTTATTACCTAATTGTCAAGGATCAAAAATCTGTTCTATCCAATATTTATCACTTCTATTCATATAACCATTTTACATTTAAATCGAAAAAAATCTAGAAAAGGTTGGTAAAAAATAAAATTTTTATCAAAAAATATTTTTTGCTAAAAATGACTTTTATTCCTCAAGTTTTTCATATAAATTGATGAAAAAAATGATTTAAAATTGTCTGTCCCACAGGTGCGACCGTGGGTGAAAACCCTTTGGCGAAAGGTCGCCTACCTTAAGTTTATCTTTTAACGAAAATTCCACTGATATATTACAACATTATAATCCAGAAGGTATTCGTGTTGCGATAATAAATTAAACGTAGTACAATTTCCTTATTGAGAGCCGAATGTTCTATTGGTTGCCCGTTTGAAGGATTCGGCGATGGTTCAACTGGTTCAACCGGTTCAACCGGTTCAACTGTTTACCGTAACACGTTTAGAGATTCCATTCCGTACCTCCTGGGCGGTCTTCGAGAGTAATTCCCAATCCGGCAAGGTCTTTGCGGATTTTGTCTGCGGTTGCAAAATCTTTGTTTTTACGGGCAGCAGCACGAAGTTCGAGAAGCAATCCCATTAATTTGTTCACCAATTCATCAGAACCGGTGTTGATTTTTTCCTTCGGCAACTCATAGAATAAACCCAGCGTTAAACCAAGTTCTCGTAATACTGTTGCGCCATGAATTAACAATGTTTGATGGTTGTTGAGATTTTCGGTTTCCGTTTCGAGTTTGTAGTCGTCAATATATTTGTTCAACACACGCAACAGTTCAAATAACACCCCAATCGCACCGCCGGTATTGAAATCATCGTCCATTGATTCCAAGAATTTTGCACGATATTCAGATAATTCGGGAATTGCCGGTGTTACGTTGCCAATGACACGATCACCTTCAGTTCGGTTGACTGCCGCCGACAAATAATAAAAATTTTGTCCGGTAATTTTTTCAAATCGTTTCGCAAACCGATAAAATGTTTCAAGACCTTTTCCAACTTCTTCAATTCGTTCAAAACTAAAATCAATTGGACGACGATAATGTGATGATAACAAAAAGAACCGAATTGTTTCCGGTTCAAACTGTTTCAACATATCCCGAAAAGCATTAGCTCCTTTTGATTTACTGATTTTTCCGGCTTCTTGTGATTCGAGATTACCTTCTTCCGCAGTTCGTGTTTTGCGTCCGCCGACTTTACCGATTTCACTGGACGCCTGCATCAAACCGTTGTGCATCCAATAATGACACATTGGTTTATTATGCCGTGCTTCGCTTTGAGCGATTTCGTTTTCGTGATGCGGAAAAACCAAATCCAGACCGCCGCCATGAATATCAAACGTTTCGCCCAACAATTCACGACTCATCACCGAACATTCGATATGCCAACCAGGTCGTCCTTTGCCCCACGGTGAATCCCATGAAGGTTCGCCGGGCTTGGCGGATTTCCATAACGCAAAATCAAACGGTGTTTGCTTGCGGTCAGCCATACCGCCGCCTTCACCGGTCATCTGCTCCAATGAACGATGCGACAATTTGCCGTAACTCGAAAATTTACCAACATTGAAATACACATCGCCTTCCGATTCGTAGGCAAATCCTTTATCAATTAAATCCTGTGTGAATTTAATAATGTTACCAATATGTTCTGAAACTTTTGGAAAATGGTTGACCGAATCTTTGATATTCATTGCTTCGAGGTTACGTAAATAATCCGCAGTCATCTCTTCCGCCACCGCAGCCATCGGAATTTTTCGGGCGTTGGCTTCGGCAATTAACTTGTCGTCCACATCAGTAATATTGATAACAAAGTTCACTTGATAACCGTTGTACGATAAATACCGTTTAATTGTGTCGAAAATTATGGGGCCTACCATGTGACCAATATGCGACGGTTTATAAACAGTCGGTCCGCAAAGATAAATACCCGCTTCATTGGGCTTCACTGTCTTAAATTCTTCTTTTGTTTTCGATAAGGTATTGTAAACTCGAATCATTGTTGTATGGGAAATGAATGTTGAAAATGAATGTTAAAGAACCATCGTTTTTGTAATTATTCGGTGAAAGATACTTTGTACAGTCACAATTTTAATGGGATAGAACGTCCTTTCTTATCGCTATAATTACCGTTTATCACCTAAATTGTTAAAGGTCAAAAATCTGTTCTATTCAATATCCCTCACTTTTATTCATGTAATCAATTTACCTTTAAATCGAAAAAAAACAAGAAAAAATGGATAAAAAATAAAAAATAAAGTAATATATCAGTGTAATTTTTGTTTTTTGATTTTAACCCCGCTAGGGGTGTGAAATGCATAACCGGCGGTGAAGCGAAGCGCAACCGCCGGTTATGCACATCTCGTCCCTGCGGGACTAAGAAAACATAAGAGATTAAGGAAAGACCACGAAAATAGAACCAAAAAAATTATTCCACTGATAGATTACAATGATTTTTATTTCTAATATTTCTAATATTTCTAATGTTTTTCATAAAAATTGATGAAGGAAACTCAAATTTTAAATTGTTTATCAAAAACTATTGAGCTTCTTGAAAACCTCAATATTTTTTGCTATGATATTTTACGTTAGATTTTAGCGATGATTTTTACCTTTACTGAAAGATCAGATTTACCATTGAATCACCCAATTACCGAATCACAATATACTCAACACCGAACACATTAATAAATACTGTAAAGTGAACATCATAATCGTGTTTTGTATAATTGTGTTTTGTACCGAGATATTTTCATATTATAGTAAAGACTTGTAAAAAACTTGTATCGGGTAGAAAGGTTGCGTTGGCGTACTTGCCGGCTTGCCCCTGTTTACGGATGGAAGTTAAAAACTAACAGTGTACAACACAATAACAAAACCAACCAGTATAACCTTGAATCTGTACGGCTACAAATTCTAAACATTCAAAGAAACAACCTATTTATAACAGAATAGAGTATAAATGGTTATAAAATCAACATTTCCAGATATTTAATTAAAATTATTATGTATTCCTTTTATCGTTTTCCGATTATTGTTCTTTTTATTTATTTTTTTGTTTCAACAACATTGTCTGGTCAGGAATCAGGGATATTCCGAAAATTGGACGAAAAAATTCCGATCCAAACTACCGGCGGGATTTGGTTCTGGGGTGATGTTTTATTCTTCCATGATTGGCATATTCAGGAGAATGTGAAAACAAATTCGTTTCGTCTTCTTGACGGTAATTCGGTTCAGCGGGCGTATGGTACGTTTGAGGAATGTCGTCAACGTCTTGAGGAGATTCAAGCGGAGGAAGGGTTATTACCGATGGCGGGAACAGCGGTTGTTCTCATGCACGGTTTTGCCGGTAACACAAAAGTAACCCGGCATCTGGCCGTTTGGCTTAAAGAACAAAAAGCGTACGATTATGTTTTCAATGTTGCCTATCCTTCAACGATGCAGCCGGTTTTAGAACACGCCCTCATACTTGATCGGATTATTAAGAATTTACCGCCGACGATCAAACGAATTGACTTGATTGGGCATAGTCTTGGTTGTATTGTGATGCGCCGTTATTTGAGCGGTCCGTTGGAAGCGGACTGGTGTGTTTCGGAAAATCCTTTGGAAGCGAGAAAAAATTTCACACCGGATTCACGGATTGGGCGTTTGGTCATGCTTGGACCTCCCAATCACGGATCAATTCTTGCAACAAAATTGATTGGTAAAGACCCTTTTCGGCGTTTGATTACGGGCAAAAGCGGTGATGAACTTGGTACGGATTGGGACGAGTTACAAAAAACTCTTGGAATTCCCTGTTGTCCGTTTGCAATTATTTCCGGCGGACGCGGAGATAATATAGGCTTCAGTCTTTTGATTCCCGGTGATGACGATGGAATTGTGAGTACCGAAGGAACGCAGCTAGAAGGTGCTGAAGAATGGATTCGTTTTGATGTTGGTCACGGTGAAATGTTGATGACGGAAGAAATTTTCGAAACTTGTCTGCAATTTTTGAAAACCGGCTCCTTTCACAAAATGAAAAATGAACATTTTTGATTCGATTTTTAATTTCAAAAAGAACCGTTTGATGAAGAACTGTTTGATGATATCTTTTGTGCTGCCGGTAATCATTACACTTATTGGAGTATTTTCTTTTGCGGTATTGGGCGGGGAAGAACCTGATAACGGCAAGATCAATGCCGAATTTACGAAGACATTACTCCAGATGGATGATTATTCGTGGGATGCGTTGGGTGATGAAACGGTTCCGTTGGAACAGCAAGATGAAGATGTTCTGGAATTATTATATCATCTTGTTCGTGTTGTTCCGTCAAGTTTTCTGAAACAAGGTGTTTCAAAATTATTACCGAATTTTTCGGTGTTAGTCAATGATCCGGTTCAATTTCGTGGTCGGGCATTTGAATTGAAAGGGCAAGTTGTTTTTGTTCGGGAAATCCCGCTCAATCCGGCAGAAAGAAAACGATTCCGAATACCATCGGTATTCCGTTGCCGGTTTTGTGTTGAAGGACAACACGTTGCGGATATTCTGACTGCGTTTGTTCCGGCGGCTTGGAAACGGAATGAGCCGATCAATGAACGCTCCTCTGTAACAGGAATTTATGTCAAACGTCTTCGGTCTAACCAATCTATCGCCGATAAATTTACATTGAACGAATCAACATTGAACGAATCAACATTGAACAAACCAACATTGAATGAATCAACATCTGATGAATCTATATTTAAGGGATTGATATTTCAGGAATCTGAATTTATTCCATTTTTTGTTGCGCCGCGGTTTTATTGGTTTCCTGATACATTTCTTGGCAATCTTGGTTTTGATGTTGGTTCGTTTGATCAAGTACCGCCTCTTCGAATTACGGATCTGAAAAAACAACAATTTGATATTGTTCCATCATTACGGCTTTTGGGTCGGAAGGAGATTATTCACCGGGCGTTCAAATTCACGGCAGCGGATCGGGAGCCGTTCTACGGTTTGCTCTGGGCAACTTCTCAGATACCGTCCAACCGGATTGGTCAAGAAGCACGCCGGATATTGGAACAAAAAGGAAAGCACAAAAATTCCGTAACCGAATTGTTCAACAATCCCCAAGAAACACGCGGTAAACCGGTATTACTTCAAGGAATTGCCAAACAGGTTTTACCGACATTGGTTGAGGATAAGGAGGTTGAAATTCTTTTTGGGATCAAAAAATATTATCAGATTTATTTTTACACCAATGATTCGCGCGGCAATCCATTGGTTGTGTGTGTTACATCGTTACCGTCTGGGATGCCGGTTGGGTCGTCGCCGGATTATGCGGAACGAATTACTATTGCGGCGATTCCCTACAAACTCTGGGTGTATGAAAGTTCGGAAAAATTGGAAGGCAGTAACAGTTACAAACCGAATTACGCTCCGCTTCTGATTGGCAAAAGTCCGAATTGGCATCAGCAGAAAAAAACGCAAAAATATTCAACAAAAAATAATGAAACCAAAACAAGTGAAACACAAAATACAAAAACAACAATTTCATTCACTCTCTTTTTCCTATTACTCTTAATCTGGATAATTGTTCAACGTTTCCGAAGTAAAAAAAATATCAAATTCCGATAACTGTTTATGTAACAGTCTATTTTCTTAACGACCACATAATTCTAATTATCCGCAGATTGCACAGATTTTCGCAGATTATTTTCAAAAGTTTTTTGAAAATAATTTTTTGTATTTTTTGTCTATTCTTCCTTTGTTTGTTTGGTTGGTTGGTTATTTCGTACTCTCAAAAAATAATCCGTTGAAAATCCACGAAGATCGAATATCTGCGAAAATCGCTGGACGAAAATCTGCGTAAATTTGCGGACAAAAATAGACAATTACCTGTTTATGTATAAATTATGGTAATATTTCAATGGAATAATGGAATATTTGTTTTTCGCTCTTAACCCTGCTAGGGACAACATCGTAGTTGTGCGTAAAACTCAATAACAAACCAAACCGTTGCCTACCTTGAGTTTAACTAATTAACACACCACCCTATGAACACTAGGATTTTTTTACGTTGCGTCTTTTACGGCAAACTTGTTTTGACCACAAGATTGACAATCTGCCAAATTAAAAAAGACTATTTTATTGAAGGATACCGTAATCGGTTTCAGACACACAATTTTAGATAATCACTCCATCGACCATACGAACAATTCTATCAGCAGTATTGGCAATGGAGTTGTCATGTGTTACCATGACGATTGTTAATTTTTGTTCTTTATTGAGGTGTTGGAGCAGTCCCATAATTTCCGCGGCAGAAGCAGCATCGAGATTACCAGTGGGTTCGTCCGCCAGAAGAATTTTCGGCTCGGAAATTAACGCTCTTGCAATTGCAGCACGTTGCATCTCTCCGCCGGAAAGTTCACACGGTTTATGTTTCAAACGATGCGATAAACCCATTTTTTCCAGCAAAGCTTTGCCCCTCTCAATATACACGCCGCGACGAAAAAAATATCCCCCAATTCCCTCCCGAATCATAAGAGGCGACAATACATTTTCCAATGTCGTCAATTCCGGTAACAAATGATAAAACTGAAAAATAAAACCAATCGACCGGTTACGAAGATAATCACGCCGAACAACCGGAAGATTGTCAATTCGTTGATCTTCAAAATAAACAGAACCAGATTCGGGATTGTCCAACGTCCCAAGCAAATGTAATAACGTACTTTTACCAGAACCGCTTTGACCAATAATCGCAACAAATTCTCCCGCCTGTACCGATAAATTAACCCCCTTAAGTACCGGAATTTTCAGCTTTTTCCTGTAATAACTTTTGGTCAGATTTTCCGCACGAAGTAATTTATTAACAGCTCTTTCAGACGGAATAATCAATGTCTCCCGCTTTTTCAAACCAGAAGCCGAGTGTTTCCGGCGAAACATCGTCTCACGGTTTCCGCGAACAATATGGAGAATCGGTAAAATAATTTTTTTCTGTTCAGTATTGTTTCTCGGTTCCGTGTTTTCTTCTTGTACGAAATTATTCACTCTATCTGATTGCGGTGTCATTTTATTTCGGGTTAGGAAAATATCAATATCTTCAAAATGTTCGTTTACATGCCCATTTGAATGTCCATTTATATGTCCATTGAAATGTTCGTTTAATTGAAATTCTTCCAAATTAGTTTTGGCAGAAGAATGTGAGGATTTTGTTGTTGTAACCGGTGTTTCATCAAAGTTCCGCTCCCAATTCGGTAAAGGAGGAATTTCCGGTAAATGAATTGCCTGTTGCGGTTCTTCCAACCGGTCAATCTTCGAATGGAACCGGTCAATCGGATCATCGTGCCGATCAAACAATTTCCGGTCAAGTTTGGTCTCTGAATTTTCAACCGCCGGAATATTTTCGTATAAAAATGGTACGTGAAACGATGAATCCCGAACCGGAGTTGCTGTCCGAGGTGAATGCGCAACAGATTCTTTGAATAAAGAAGGAATCATTTTAGGAAATGCGGTGAATAGTGGTGAAGGTTGTTCGAATAATTCATTTAGTTCGATGGTTGGCGGATTGAGGAGTGTACGACCATCCGGAGCCCGCAGAGTTCCAGAAAGCCGAACATTCGGTTTCGGCGGCGGTTCCGGAGGCTCAAGACTCGGCTTGACAGGTCGAAAATCTACTGGTTGTCGAGTTTTCATCATTGGGTGAAAAATGTAACTGTCTATTTTAATTTTTAAAAGTATCCCATTCTGACCTATAGTTTGCCTATTCTAATAAATTCCCGTGAGTTTAAATAAAATAAAACAAACTACATACAATATAAAAAAGTAAATTTTGCATTTTTAATTTTCGTATATGCAATTTTCCAAATAAATAGAGACTGTTACAACTTTTCCAGGGATTGTCTTTCTACAATTCCACAAACCTATTCATAACAAGTCAATAAACTCTTCAATTGATTTACAATCCAGCAACTGCTCTGCAAGTGATTCCAACACAACTGGGTCTTGCTTGGCGTATAACTTTTCTTTAACGTCAACACGAACTT
>JAITIZ010000105.1 GCA_031279215.1 Planctomycetaceae bacterium | reverse complement strand
TCACTATAAATATTTGTAATTGTTTTGATAACTTTTTTACCTTCCAGCCAACGTTCTTCTTTTTGTCGTCCAAAACGGTCATAAACGTATTCCGTAACTCGTCCGTTACGATCTGTTTTTCGGATAAGCCATTGTCAGGGATATTCAAAATATCTTGATTTTTCAAGAGCGTTTGTTTCTTTAACAATGTGCCTTTGAGAGTCATATTCATACGATGTTGTATTACCGACAGGGGCTGTCAGGGAAAGCAACTGTCCTAAATTATTATACAGATATTTTGTCTCTCCGCCGTTAGCGTCAATTTGTTTTGTAACCTGTCCTAATTCATTATAAACTATTTGCGAAACATTACCAAGCGGGTCAATGGTTTTGACAACACGACCAAGAGAATCGTATTCAATTTGTTGGACAGAGCGGGCAACACCAGAAGCTGGTGGCGGTAAAATTGTTTTGATTTGCCGTCTTTGATGATCGTATTCATAATTTGTCGTTCTGTTTAACGGATCAGTTATGGACAAAATTTTTCCTTGTAAATCAAATGACCTTGTTGTTTTGTTTCCCGATTTGTCAAGACTTGCTAAAACACGTCCCAAAGGATCATATTCTGTTTTGGTAAAATATCCTAACGGATCAATTGAGGCAATGATACGTCCTAATCCGTCATAAATATATTTCGTTTCTATATTTTGTTTTGGTATTTTGATCATTAGAATAAATCTTGTGGGAGTTTATAAAATTTGACAAGTTCACCAGTTTCAGCTAAAAATTCATAAATACAAAGATTTTCTGTAATAAAAGAAACTCTTTGTCCATCTGATGAAAAGGCTCCATATAATTTATATGATTCATATTCGTTTACAATAGTAAGTGATTTATTATCGTTATTACTTTGATCTTTTGAAAAAGCGTGACAATTTTTCAATTTATTTCCGCAAGGAATCAGTATTTTTAATCGTATTACATTATATTCGATATCCCAAAGATAAGCCATTTGTAATTTATGAGACCAGATAAGAATCAATTTTGAGTTAACAGGTGAAAAAACAGCACCATCTTCCGGTTCAATTGACGGTACTAAAAGTTGTGATTTTCGTAATCCTGACTCAAGAGAACGAATCTCAATACTGCCGGTTGTCATATCTTTATGATCCCAAAGATCATTATTTGTAACGGAATAGAAAATACCATAGTCATTATGAATGTCCACCTCGACTCCGGACAAAAAGCCTCCTCCGTCAAAAGAAGTGATAAGCCGATTTCTTATATCATCCCGAACACTAATTATATCATGGGACTGACGAAATCGAAAGGATTTACCATTAGACAAAAAACGATAATTATAATCATCCCCTGATATATTAAAATTGGTATACTCTTGGTTGTGCTGGAGAAATGTATAATCTTTACATCTGCGAATATCAAAACGGGAATTTTTCTTTTTTAATAAAAAACAGGAAACACCGTCAACACTACACAAACCCGAATACGTATATTCATCGTCAGATGCAAAAATAATCTGAGCTTGTTTTTCTTTGATGTTATAAATAGAATAATTGCATATAATTGTATCCTCTTTCTGACTAATTTTTGTTGCACAAATTTTCGTTTTGGAAATAGGAACAATATTAGACGGCATATTATTATCAGTGAGTTGCAATGATTCGGGCGATTCAAAAGATGAAAAGGACGATGAATCTATATCCCAGATAATAAAACGTTTCTGATTTAAATCGGTTAAAACAAAAAAACGTTTTAACGTACTAGGATAGATAAATAATTTCGTTTTACCATTAGAAAAAAAATAGGGTACTTGTGAAAAAGCACGGTTACCACAAAAAGTAACAAAGGTAAGAAACAATAATATAAGAAAATATTGTATGTATTTTCTTATATCTTTGAACTTTTTTACTGTAATATTATTTGTTGTCATGTTTAATCCTTTCATGATATGGGAATAGTAACAAGGTTTTAAAACACTTGTTTTAAAATTTAGAATGGTATCGTTATTTGAAAATCGTGATTACCAGCTATTGGAGTTAGAAGACGGTACTGAGCGTTTATTTGTGCACTCCATTGTCCAATCTGAGCATTTCCTTGAGTTTCGACACCAAATTCGTTTAATTGATTTGTAATAACTGCATGTAACTCATTCTTCATAGAATTTGTATCAATTTTAATAGCGTATATGTTAAAATTTGCTGAATAAGTATCATATAATAGAGCCTTAAATCGTAATCCTATTGTTTGAATATTTGTTCCTATTGCTGCGCCAAATTGAATATTACCACTACCAGTGGCGTTAAAATCAAAAAGTACACTATTATATTTACAACCCGATATTTGAACATTGGTTAAATTCACTGATGCCGATAACTGCAGTGATAATGGTAAAAAAGTACCAGGGATTAACAGTGTTTTGTGAAATTTTAAAGTTCCATTTCCGTTAAAAGAATAACAATTATAGTTAACACAGGAAGAAGTCCTCGCGTTACTAATCAAAGTACTTCCAAGTAATTCTGGTTCCATGCCGGGAATAATGGGTGTACTAAAAGTGTAGCGACGTGTCGGTTGTGATAAATATCCATTTTTTTGTACCTTTGTTAATGTGAAATTATTTTGGCTTGAATTGTTACGAAAAATTGAGGGTAGGTCAGGCAAATCTAATAAAAATGTACTAATATCACCTAAGTTTAAAGCTGTTTGAGCAACAGAATTATATACATCAGCTAAATTTGAAAGAGCATTTATAAAATTGGGAGGAGAAATTTCTGAAGTTGATTTAGTTTTTATCTGTGAATGTTCAGCATAAGTACTAACAGTTTGATATGTTTCAAGTCCATTAGGGTCATAACATGATAACGGGTTATGGTTTGCATACCTAAATAAGTTTGCATCATTACCTTTGAATCCGATGGGGGCTTCACTGATCCATTTTCCGATTTTGGGGTCGTACCAACAGTTAATATTCCATTGCAATCCAGTTACATTATCGAAAAGTTTACCCGTATATCCAAACGAATAACCTTTTTCATTTTTAGCCGAAATAGTGTTACCGAAAACATCATAATCACGGTGTT
>JAITIZ010000104.1 GCA_031279215.1 Planctomycetaceae bacterium | reverse complement strand
GGTCGAGAACTTCAATCGGATTACCATGAGGCCGGTATGTTTTACCGTTGTTTTTGAAGTTCCCGATATTTTCCTTCTTTTTTGCATCAATTGATATTACGGGTACACCTCTTGCGTTTGCCAGTTTGCATTGTTCATTTATATATTCAAATTGTGCGTTGTGATCAGTGTGCGATTGTGTTGCCGTCAGAGTCTTTTTGTCTGCCTGTAAGCCATATCCCAACATTTTGAGCATCTCGCCCACAACACGATAGCTAACTGAGTATCCTTTTTCAACAAGTCCTTTTTCAAGGTTCCGCAAGCTTTGGTTTGTCCAAAGCAGTGTCGTCATCGGATCGCCTTTCGTATGCGCCGATACTATCCCCTCAAGTACTTCCGGTATTCCGGGCTGCGTTTCACATACTGGCTTCCATCCGCCTCCTGGTCTACGGTTCCTGCCTTCCGGCAATTAGGATGGAGCGGGGGGCGTTTTACTAATCTTTTTTTAACTTCTTCCATTGTCCAAGTTGTCCCATCCAATAACGCACAAATTTTGGAGGTACGGCTATCGAGGGTTGCTAAAAACTTTACGCCGTTAAGGACATCGGCATTGGCTTCATACCCCCCCATCCGGCTATTGTTGGCAACACCATTCATAACGGTTGGGGCAAACAGGAAGTACGCAATTTGTTCTCGTCGATTGGCGTTACGGTGATGAATATACTGTCCTATAATGTTACGGAATTGTGCTGCTGGGATATTCCGTTCAGTGAGATTGTGGATCGAAGTGCTCAACCTTGGGATAATACCGACCGCCGCCCATCGCATCGGGACAAACGTAAGTACATGAAATTACAATTCTTACAAAAAGAATTAAAGGCATTTCTGCAATCCGAGCAGAACCCTCAAAAAATATTTGAAAAATTGAAGGCTTTCATGATGGCTGCATGAAAAATGCAACAATGAGAGCCCCCAAAATTAAAAAAACGGACCATAGCCGTAATTTTCAACAGATTCAAATGAAAATAATTACAGGCTAAACGATACCGTAACATAAAAATACAAAAATTCCTGGTACAAAAAAATAAAAAAATTAGAAAGGGCAGATAATACAAAGACTTATGTTAATCCTGAAAGGAGGCAGGCAACCGTAGGTGAGAACCTTTCGCCGAAGGGTTTTCACACACGGTCGCACTCGTTAGGTTTATTATTGTGTTGTACGCTGTTGGTTTTCAATTTCCGTTCGTCAACAGGGGCAAGTCGGCAAGTACGCCGACACAACCGTGGGTGAAGCTTTCACCTACGGTTGCCTCCTTCCGAAAACGTAATGGCAATATAAAAACAACCTATTTATAACAGGATTGAGTATAGATACAATTATTTTGCTTGCGGCATTGTTTAACGTCCGCCTTTGAAGAAATTTTTGAGCAGATTCGCTGCCGCATCACGACTACTTGCCGGCGCATCCGGTTTTTTGAAAGTTCCGGATTCTTCTTTGGGGTTCTTTTCCGGTTCTGCCGGCGATTGACTTTGCAACTGATTCAGTAAATCGGAAGCGTCAATTGTTTTGGTTTCTTGATCTTGTTCGCTTTCTCCAGCAGACAAAAGCCAGTCCGCAATTTCTGCTTCTTTTTCATCCGGTTTGGTCGTTGTCGATTGGATTTCGACAGTTCGCGTAACCGCCTCACTAATTGATTCGACTTTCGGTTTTTTTTGACCTTTAAGCTCAATCGCTAAATGAACAAAAAATTCCAACGGTCCAATACTCAATTTATCACCGTTTTTGAGTTCGTGTTCCATTGAAACACGTTCTCCATTCAGATAAACACCGTTTTTACTGCCAAGATCCCGAATGGCAACATAACCATCTTCGGAAATAACAGCACAATGGTATCGGCTAATCAATTCACTTCGCGGTTTAAGATGACAGTCATCCGCACGACCAATAATAAATTTGGGTCCTGTTATCGGTATTACCTGTCCTGCTTTGCTCCCGCCGGCAACAACTAATTGAACATCCATCGTTTCACCCTAATTTCTGTTGGATCGGTTTTCAAAATTCATTAGAAGATCAATTAACAATCTATCAATTGTCATTGACTTCACACACATCAAAATAAGTCCGGTTAAAAAAAAGTTTGTTGCTGTAACTGTTCCAAAATAAAAGTCCAACATTGGATGAATATTCTAATAATTATTCTAAAAAATTGATACCATTTTGATTCGTAAATGTCAATATTTCAAAAAAATTATAGTAAAATAACCTTGAAAATACTATCGGATCAAGAATGATCTTGACAATAGTAAAAAAATTCCCGACGATACCGTCATTAAAACTGTTATCAAATTTTTAAATATTGAATTTTGGGAATCATCCTGATTATTGGGCAAGATTGTACCCGATGTTGTTCTCGAATGCAAAGATTTATTTCCAAAAACATACAAAAAAATAATATTTCAACAAAATTTTTTTGAATTACCCAGAGAAATACAAAAAAAGGCAATGTTTCGCCGAAGGGCTTTCACCTACGGTTTTCACCTACGGTCGCCTACATTAGGTTTGTCTTTTAACGAAAATTTCACTGATATATTACGGATTTTTTATTTTCGTACTGTTTTTTATTGAAATTCTTTTTTGGGATATTTTAGTAATTTTTCCGCATCAACGGTTCCATGAACACGATGACAAGATTGGCAATTTGTTTCCGGTGCTGCGATTAGAAGGTGTTTTTGGGCAAACGATTCGTTTTGATGGCATACCAAACAACTTTCATTGCCTTTCCAAGCCCCAATCGTTAGTGCATGACCTTTTCGTACAATGTCATCAGAACGATCAACCCAATAATGACATTCCTGACAACGATTCGGATTACCAATATCTTTGTGCATTGTAAAAGTTTTCCAGTTTTCCGGCGGCAGAAGTTCCGTACCTTCTACAAAAAACATGGATTCAAAACACGGTGTTTGAATTGTGTGAATCCCCGGACGTAACTTCAACCGGGCAAGCCAAGTGTTTTTACCAAACTGAATATCCCAAAAAATAGGAAGATCGTCCACTTTTAACAACATGTTCGCAAACGGGATGTTCGGACTTGTACTCCCAGAGGTATCCCACGTGCAAAGAATCGTAACTTCATCATCACGAACACAAGAATCAGGAAACGGAGAAAGAAGAGAAAATCGCGACATGATCTCTTCTAAACTCATTTCCTTACGCGTATTTTTCTGATCCCGATCAAAACGAATCTGATTTTGATCGGTCAATTGAATCGGAGAACCAAGCATGTCCATTGAAAATTCAAACACTATAAAAAGAATAACCAATAGACAAATAATCATCAAAACAGCAGAAACAAATATCCCCAAATACCTCAAATGAGGCGGATCAGGAATTGGAGTGTTTTCCGTGAAAAATGAAGTAAAAGAAGGCACAGGATCACTCCGTATTGAATAAAAAAAAGGAAGCTCGGTTCGGAATTTTCATCTTGACACTGCGGAATGAAATACGTATGCTTCCCTTTTCTGTAAAGTAAAATCAAAAAATAAAATCAAAAAATAAAGTCAAAAAATAAAGTCAAAAACAATTTGGACTTGTATTTAAGGGAACTTCTAAAAACTCATTTTTTTAGGAACGCAGGCGTCTCGCCTGCACTTTTTATAGGCAATGTGCAGTCGAGACGACTGCGTTCCTGATGTTTTTAGAAGTTCCCTTAAGA
>JAITIZ010000091.1 GCA_031279215.1 Planctomycetaceae bacterium | reverse complement strand
ATAATTTGATTCATTTTTAGTAACATTTTCTAAAATTTGACTCTAACTCTATTATCGTACCGGTAATTTTAAGTCATTTCAAAGCTTGTGAACAAGCGCACCTAATATGTTTTGATAGGTCAGATTTGTTATACTATTGATAAACAAAGACATAGTATTGGTCATTTACGTAACAACTAATGCAATATCTCTCGTCCTGAACATATCGTATGATTGCTATTCCATTCTGTCCAGATAAATTTGGAACAAAATTTCCTAGATCACAAAAATTTCTATTTTTTTCAAGCATTGTAAGTATGTTTTGATGTATCTCTTCTGCTGTAATAGGTATGGTATATTTAATGGGATAGTGATTTTTCACATATATTGGATCAATTGAATCATTGGGCACTACTCCTAATGAATTATACACATCCACTTTCCATTGAGCAACTCTAAGCAAACCAGTATGCTTGCCCCAAAGCACATCTGCTCCTTTATAGGATTTTTTTAATAATATACTATCTCCATTTGATGGAAATTTCGTGAAAATCTTTGGAAAATTTTGTTGATAATTTTCCAAAGATATCAACATAATATTCCTATTTTGTAACGTTTCTACATAACAATACAGTACTAGCAAAAAACAAAGCAAGCCACAAAATATTATACATCGGCATCTGTTTTTCAAGAACAAAAAATTATTCATTTTATTGATTTACTATATCTTGTGGAATCCTACCTGAAAATGACTTGTCTGGTGCATATTCAAATGAATAGACCATAATTGGAAAATCTGCACCAAGCATTCCATCACCAACTACTCCGACCATAGATTCAACAAACCAGAGGATTTTATTATCAGACCATTCCTTATCTGGGTTGGCGTCAATTCTATCCCAGCCAAGCCAGTGAATGTTAAAATTGGAAACGGTATATAGTGTTCGTCCCAATTCATCTATACTAAATTCTACATCATAAGAACCATATACTTTTACACCACTCATCTGTTTTACCCAAAAACTATCCATAACAGGTTTAAGCCACGTTTCTGTATACTCATCAATTCTAACACATACTTTGCCGTTACTTGGACGAATACCTTCATCTATATAAGCATGCCGTGCAAGCCAATCATACCCCAATTGCCTTATAGGCAGTGTCATCATACTTCCATCATCCATAACCACTTTACAATAACCTCCATCTCTTGTCTCTATCTGACCAATAATTGTCATTCCCAAAAGACTTCGGTAAGTATATATCATTGCCATTTGAAGTGAAATATAGCATGGAGGATCATACAACATATATTCCCCCAATACTCCTGCACTGAAAAAACCAGCAGCAATTGCTATTGAAGGAAGTACTCTTGTTACAATTGCAGCAAAAACTAATGGACTACCAACGAGTAACACACCACCAAAAAATCCCGATATAATTCCCTTGAGTCCATACTTGTAACCTCCCACAGCAGCTCCTACTAAGTCTAAAACCATTGGGGAGTCTCTTGAAAACACCGACATTTTTTACTATGATAAATTTCTAATACCGATGTTGTAACGAAATTCACAAACACTCCCAAACAAGATTTTCGATACAATTTTACATTAGAATTAGTCATAACCTATTTATAATCAATAGTTTACATCAATTCCTGTCCCCGGTGAACAACGCCGTTTTGAGGAGTGAACGGGACCGTGAACAGCCACTTGCATGTTTTCATAAGTCTTTGCAATACAAAAATTTACGTCGAACCAGAAAGAGGTAGGCAATGTTTCGCCGAAGGGCTTTCACCAGCCATTGCGTTGGCGTACTCGCCGACTTGCCCCTGTTTGATGGTTGGAAATTAAAAACCAACGGTGTACAACACAATGACAAATCCCAATAGTGTAACGTTTCGGCGAAATGTTGCCTACCTCTGGATAATTCACGTGAACAATAGCCCACAAAATTCCAAAATCACCCGAAAAATTTTTAACCATTTTAACAACCACCCTCTGAACACTAGGAAATCTTATCAAAATTCTACAAAAATGTAGAAACGGCTATTTTTGGGCGTAGCCTTCAACAAAAAAGTAGGAAATCTTAATTCGCTAATCTTGCATAAAATTATCGATAACTCTTTTAGTAGAACGGATTAACGATAATTATTCTTTTATTTTAATTGGAATGGCACAATATTTGATACTGTGAAAATGTTGTAATTTCACAATCCATCAATAAATAAAAAATAAGTAGAAAGTTAAGTTTATATTTATTACATTTAAATTCGGCTTTGTGTACTTTGTGCTGTCCCATTTTTAATGTTCAAATTTCCTTAATAATTTGCGTAACAACACAAAATCCTTCGTCTCAACGGGGCAAACCGCATTAGCGTAACGCAATGCCCTACGAAACGATCCTTAACATTAACAACTTTAACCTTTGAATTAAAATGAAACGTTTATTATTGTTTGTGCTGATTTTATTTTATTGTTCCCTTGCTTCGTTACAGGCGGCAAAGCCGGTTTACCTTGCTGCCGGAGCAGGACTAAAAGATTGTCTGAATGAACAAATCATTCAGTACAAAAAAATTGCGCCGGATGTTACTGTTATTCCGAACTACGAAGCGTCCGGGAAATTACAGGAACAAATCAATAACGGCGCACCGGTTGATGTGTTTATTTCCGCAAATCAGGATAAAATGAATCTGGTGGAAACAAAAAATCTTCTCGTTAAAGGAACACGCAAAAATTTGGTAACAAATAAAATTGTGCTGATCGTTCCTAATAACGGAAAAAGTCCAATTCATTGTTTTAATTGTCTCGGCGGCGATAAACTCAAAGATAAAGGGTTGGCAATCGGTGATCCTAAAGTTGTTCCGGCAGGAAAATATGCAACGGAAATTTTTGACTTTCTTGAAATTACAGATAAAGTGATGCCGAAAGTTGTTTTTGCACAAAATGTTCGTGCTGTTTTGACTTATGTTGCGCAAGGTGAAGTTGATGCCGGAGTTGTTTATTTGACGGATGCGCTGATTATGAAAGATAAAATTGAAGTTGTTGCTGAAGCACCCCAAGGCAGTCATTCACCGGTAATTTTTCCGGCGGCGGTTGTTAGCACCGGCGATAATCCTGACGGCGGTAAAGCGTTTCTCAAATTCCTTTTTTCACCCGAAGCCGAAAAAGTGTTCAAAAAATTCGGATACGAAACTGCTCCCCAATAATAAACAGTTCACTAATAATTACAGTCCGCCGAATTACGTAAATTAACACAGATTATTTTGTTGCGTTAATTTACGTAACCGGTGAACGAATCTGCGGACTAATTTATGAACAATTATATTTTATATTTATCCTCTCTATGAATTCCATGTTCTTGGCGGTTAACAAAATAGACAATTACCTCCAAACCCGTAAATATCAATGGATTGGTCACCATTATTTATTTCACTCAAGACATCAATTTGTGCAACGATTATTGCTTTTCTGTTCGGTATTATTTCCGCACGGTTGGTTATTGGGTTGCGCAAACGGGTTAAGGCGGTGCTTGATGTTGTTTTGACATTACCGTTGGTGTTACCGCCAACCGTGATCGGTTTTATTTTGTTACTGATTTTCGGCTGGAACAGTCCGGTTGGACAATTGTTACGTAAAATTGGTGTTCGTATTGTTTTTTCTTGGGAAGCGACGGTTATTGCGGCAACCGTAGTGGCGTTTCCGCTTATTTATCGTACAATTCGTGCCTCTTTTGAACAAATTGAACCGTCTGTTCTTGATGCCGCCCGAACCTTGGGACTTTCCGAATGGACAATTTTTTGGCGTATTATGTTACCGATGGCGTTACCGGGTTGTGCTGCAGGTGCAATTCTTGGTTTCGCCCGCGCACTCGGAGAATTTGGCGCAACGTTAATGATTGCCGGAAATCTCCCGAAACGGACACAAACAATTCCTGTTGCAATATGGAGCGCAGCGGAAGGTAATGATATGCGTACCGCATTGATTTGGGTATTGTTAATTGTTGCGATTTCTTTTTTTATTATACTGCCGCTGAATTTACTTGGCGAAAAACGTACATGAGCCTCGAAGTGAATATTACCAAAAAACTGGCGCATTTTACATTGAACGTTTCTTTTCGTACGGAAAATGAATGTCTCGGACTGCTTGGTGCATCGGGTTGCGGTAAAAGTATCACGCTCAAATGTATTGCCGGAATTGTCCAACCGGATTCAGGATTTATTGTTATTAATGGGCGCACGGTTTTTGATTCGAAACGAAAAATTAATCTTCCTCCGCAAAAACGCCGTACCGGTCTTTTGTTTCAACAATATGCGTTGTTTCCCACAATGACGGTACGCGAAAATGTGGAGATTGTTCTTCGGCATCGTGCAAAACCGCAACGAAAACAAGAGACCGATAAAATACTGGAAAAACTGCGTCTCTGTGAATTTTCGCGGCAGAAACCATCACAACTGAGCGGCGGTCAGCAGCAACGTGTTGCGATAGCGCGAATGCTTGTTTCGTCGCCGGAAGTGATCATGCTTGATGAACCGTTTTCGGCGTTGGACAGTTTTTTGCGGTTGGCGGTTGAAACGGAATTGGCGGAGATTCTTTCGTCATTTTCCGGTACAATTTTATTTGTTTCTCATAATCGCGACGAAATATATCGTCTTTGCCGGCGTATGCTGATTCTTCAAGACGGGACGACGGCAGCGTTTGGAACAACACCGGAAATATTTTGTCATCCCGAAACACTGGCAGCGGCACGGCTTATCGGTATCAAAAATATTGCGCCGGCGTTTGCTGTTAATATTCGTAAAATTAACGTACCGGATTGGGGAGTTATTCTTGAAACCAATCAAGATATTCCTGACGGAACAAATTATGTTGCTATTCGCGCTCATCATATACGCGAAGCGCAAACGGATGAAACAGTAAATTGTTTCAATTTTAACGTTGCAAGAAAACAAAATGAACCGTTCCGTGTTCAGGAAATGTTGACGCTGACACCGGAATCGGGTCAAACGAAGACGCCGTTGATTCGTTTCATTTCGGGATCGCAAGACCCATTTTTTTCGTCACAAGAAATTCACACGGTTCGGCGTTTATGTATTCCTTCTTCTCATCTGATCCTGTTGAAAGGTGAATGATATACTTCTCACGGTTAAAAACGGCACTGTTTGTCCGTGAGAAGTATATCAACTATCCGCGATGTCTTGTCTTATGGGCGGTTTTTTGGTATGATTTACTTTCTTGGTACATTACTCCATGGGGGAGTAAACTAGTAAACTAAACAAGGTAAGCCGAATCCATAGGTTTTGGCGGTGTTCAACATAATACGTGGAACCTTAATCGGAAGCGGTCATTAATTAGTACACAACACCTCAAACCGACATCCTGATTAAAGATTGAAGTATGTCAAATTCAAACACTATTCGAGATATTTTAGAACAAATTCATTTCCTTCAAGTACAACTAAACGATTTGAACGAAAGTTTACGCCGTGCGCCATTGATTTTGAAAGCACAGGAAGGAAATATTCAAAAACAATTGGCGAATCTTAATCTGATCAACGAAACTTATCAAAAACTTAGAGTTGAAGCAAAACGAAAAGAGTTGGAAGTTACCACAAATGATCAGGCTCTTGACAAGCGTAGAACGCAACTCCAAGAATCAAAATCTAATAAAGAATTTCAAGCACTCCAGTTACAAATCAAAGCCGATGAAGCTGCTCGAAGTGTTTTAATGGATGAGGCGTTGGAAATAATTGAGAAGGCGGATCAATATGCCCCTAATGTTCCGGTTGCCGAAACTGAATTGAAAAAAGCATACGAACTCTACGAAACAACAAAGAAAAAATTTCTCGAAAATAAACCGGAAATCGAAGCAAAAATGATTCTATTTAAACAACTTCTTGAAACAGAAGAAGCTAAATTGCCCCGTGAATTTAATGAAGTTTATAACCGGTTGGTTCGCTCTGTCGGGGGCAATGAAGCATTGGCGATTGTCGAAAACCAAAAGTATTGCGGAGGATGCAATCACCAAATCCCCATCAACTCTTTGGCACAAATTCTTCAGAAAAAACCAATTACATGTAGTTCTTGTGCAAGATTACTTTATCTTCCCAAAGACTTTGTGTTTGACAAAGGCTAACCGTTGTTGAGCAAACTATGGTTGGCGGGAAAACGGTAACTGTCTAACTGTCTATTTTATTAATCGCTCGAATTACATCGGTTTAATAATCTGTAGATTTTCGCAGATTTTTAAAAAAGTTTATCAAAGGGAAATTCTAAAAACCTTGTATTTCATTATATTTTATCTAAAAAATCAGTCAATCGTTCTTATTTTTCGAGGGCAATGTTTTTATGAAACGGTTTTTTAGAAGTTTCCTGATTTTGCGGACTCTGTTGATAAAAAGAGATAGTTACGAAAAACGAAGTTAGACGGGAACGGGAATGGATTCAACAAGACGTTCAATAATTGCTTCGATAGCTTGGCGTTGGTTTCCGTGTACGTAGGACTTCGGCATCACACGATGAGAAAAAACTGCAACAGATAATAATTTTACATCATCGGGAATAACGAAATCCCGTCCTTCGATTAAGGCGTGAGCCTGTACTGCTCTGCTGAGGGCAATAGCTCCGCGTGTGCTAACACCAACAAGCAATTCATCACTTTCACGAGTTGTGTCCACAAGGTCTAAAATATAACGGTTAATGGTTTCATCAACACGAACCGCACATACCGCCTGCTGAATTTCAACAACCTGATGACTGGAAAGAACCGGCATTAACGAATCAATAGGGCGGGCAACCTGATGCGTTTGTAACACATTTAACTCATTCTCCCGATCAGGATAACCGACAGAAATTCGCAACAAAAACCGGTCAAGCTGGCTTTCCGGCAATGGATAAGTTCCTTCAAATTCCATTGGATTTTCTGTTGCAATCACCATAAACGGTTTCGGCAGCAGATAGGTTGTACCATCAACAGAGACTTGATGTTCGTTCATTGCTTCGAGCATGGCGCTTTGTGTTCGTGGGGTAGTCCGGTTGATTTCGTCGGCTAAAAGGATATTTGCAAAAATCGCCCCGCGCGAAAAATAAAATTCACGAATTCCGGCATCGTAAATACTGCTTCCCACTATATCGGCAGGCAAAAGATCGGGAGTAAATTGGAGACGCCGGAAATCACCGGAAATACTTTTAGCAATTGCCTGGGCGATTAATGTTTTACCAACACCGGGAACATCTTCCAATAAAACATGTTCCGCAGCAAACAATGCCACAAGACAACGGCGAATCACATTCCGTTTTCCAAAAACCGCCAATGAGATATTTTTTTCAAGGTCGTCAATGAGTTTAGTGTATTTCATTGTTTTAAGTTTTAAATTCTAAAATTATTCAAAATAGTATGGTATTAAGTGTGGTGTTAACAGACATTGTGATTGGAAACAAGGATCAGAATGACAAACAATCCAATCTATTCAAAGACTTATTAAGAATAACAGATTACGAAAAATTGGCAAGACCAAGCCAAAATCAAACCAAAATCAAAAAATTCTCTCCTCTATGAACTCTGTTGGCTGCCCCAATTTTGGTTATTCCGGTCAAAATTTCGGGTAAAAAAAACAGTGTTTTTTGCGAGGAATAATTCGGTTTCGGCGGGAAAAATCGCAACCGCACTCACCAGAATTAATACAGAAAATACTTCAAACGACTTTATTGAGGAGTTTACAATTGACTTTAAGGACAGGCTTTTCGCGATAAACGACGACAAAAAGTTGCCGATTGGCACCGAAATGGGGGTTAGTCAATCAGAAAGATTAGTGAAAAGGTCAGGATTTCGTTAAGATACGCCTCCGAACTACTCAAGGAAGATTATCAACTCAGAAACGAAAAAATCCCTGATTTTCGTGGTTCAAACCGATCTGTTTCCGTTCAAAAATAAGAACCGAACGGAACTTAAAACCGGAATATTCTTTACAAACCAAACATGACCGAAATACAACCGGAATAGAAATAGCACTACACTAGGGTTCTCTAGTATTCCAAAAACACCTTGTGATATTTCCGGTTCACTTCGACGATAATTTAATCAATCTTATCGTTACTATCCGAACAACAGGCAAAATTATAATAATTTATCTAAAACTCTGCAAGTTCAATATCGTCATTTTTGGCATTTTTTTTAATTTTTTCTAGAAAAGACAGAACTCATTAAAATATAAAGAGTTACGCTCTATTTTTAACTCATTTTTTTCTATCCGGCGGTAAAAAAGTTCTATTTTTCTCCGATTACTATCTTCTATTTTCTCTCTATTACCTGCGGATTTATTGAAGACGCACGCATTGTAATATTCCTGTGCACTAGCGAATTCTGGCGTGCGTGTATTTTTGGGTTAAGTCTCACCGCATACTGATTTTGGCGGTGTTTTTTGTACGAAAAGAACTAGGGATTGGTTATGTTGGCGGAACAAAAATTTTATGTTCGTCTCACAGAGGTTGATCGTGCCAAGATGCGCGATATTGTACAACATCAGTACGGTTCGCCGAGCCGGATTTTACGCGCAAAAATTTTGCTGCATGTCGATTATTTATGTACAAAAAGTATCAAAACCCCAAAAAATTCCAATAGCCCCCAATATCCCTCAAGTCCCAAAAGTTCCTCAATTAGTATTTGTGAAATAGCCCGTTTGTTCAATGTTACAGACAATACTATACGTCGAATTTGTTCATGTTATAGGAATGAGGGATTGCGGACATCGCTTTACGGAAGTCATTTTACAAAGATTGTTCATTTGAAGGACAAGGAACGATCAATATTGCAACAAATTCTCAACGATTCCCAAAACAATCTAAACCGTTATAAACGGAATCGAACAATTGCTCAAATTCTTCTCAAAGCCGACCAAGACGGAAACAATGCCGATGTTTCGGAAATTGCTAATGAAAGCGGTTGTACGAAGATGACGGTTACGAAAACAATTCGGTCTTATCTTGAAAAGGGATTGAACGGAATCTTAAAACAACAGACAACTTCCCATTTCAAACTCCGTAAAAAAGACCGAAATCGATTACAAGAGTTATTGAAACAAGATGTAACCTATTCATGGAATCATGATCGTGCCAAAATTCTTTTAGCTGCGGATATTTCCAATACGAAAATTGTTTGGGATGATATTGCCAAACAAACCGGAGCAAAACGGCAAACGGTGCGAAAAATTTGTAATAACTATATGTCAAAAGGTTTGGAATCGGTTTTGAATTTAACAACTCATCGAAGTTTAATACCGTTCCGAAATTATCCGGTCAAATTGAATACCGAAGAACAATTATGGCTCAAAAATATTGTTAAAACAACTTGCCGTGAACATATTCGCCGTCGGGCATTGATTTTATTGAATGCGGACGAAAACGGTCGAAATTTACATAATTCGGATATTATTGAACGTTTTAATACTAATCTGGAATCGATTCGGTTGGTGTGTAAACGTTACGCTGAACGCGGAGTTAAAGAGGCGGTGTTATGCGGTTGCCGAAACATTTTCAAACCGGTACAAAAAAGAACACGAACCGTGAAACCGAAACCGAGATTTTATGACATCAACCTGAAACCGGAGGAGCGGCAATTCCTGAAACAAATTGTCCAATCACAAAACGGAACACAGGGACGAATCAATCGGGCAAGAATATTGTTACAAGTTGACAAATTACGTGATTCAGCAAAGAGTATTGATATTGCGTCGAGTGTTGGAGTTCGCGGAGCAACGATTTACAATGTTTGCCGCCGTTACCGAAATGAAGGAATTGAAGCGGCAGTCAATCACAAAACTTTTACTGATTCGAAAAAATCACAAAACAAACGAAATAAAAAATCATAAATCCAGATTCACTTTTAGAATTTAGAAACAATATAAATCAATTACGAATATAAGGACGATTTTTGTCAGGATGACACTATTTACTATTTCAAATTTTCTGTTCTGGATCGCATTTGCGGCAACAGCGTTGACTGTTTTTCCGTTCCGTTTGTTTGCGATACGGGTTGGAATCGTTGATCACCCTGATAGTTTTCGTAAATTGCAACAAAAACCGGTTCCGGTTGGCGGCGGTGTGGTTATTTTCCTTGTTATGGTTGCCGTGATGGTTGGGTTGGTTTACCAACAGGAATCTTTTTGTTTCCGATTGGGACTTTCCCCGAAATTATTACTCCCGCTCATTATTGTTTCACCATTTATTATTGTTCTTGGTTTAATTGATGATAAATTGGGAGTTAATGGACGAACAAAGTTATTGTTTCAAATCATTGCGGCGTCGGTGATTATTGGTTTTGCGAAATATTATTCAGAAGTGATGTATTTTGGTATTGAGTTAAATTTGCATCATTTATTCTATCCCTTGGCGGTATTTTGGATTATTGGAATGATCAATGCGATCAATCTTTTGGATGGAGCGGATGGAGTTGCGGTAACGGTTGGATTTTACATGTCTCTTGCAACCGCGGGAATTGCGTACTTTAATGGTCATTGGGGTATTATGCTGATTAGTTTAGGATTGGCGGGCTGTTTACTTGGATTTTTTGTACACAATCGACCTCCGGCAAGAGTTTATTTGGGCGATACAGGAAGTATGTTTATTGGAATGATGCTGGCAACATTGATGTTACGGGCGAGTGTGGCGTCATCGGACAGAACAATTTCGATTTGTGGACCGTTTGCAATTGTCCTCATTCCGGCAGTGGATTCCTTCTTTGCGGTGATTCGCCGTGTTAATTCGGGAAGGACAATTTTTTCACCTGATCGCGGTCATATTCATCATTTATTGGCAGCAAAATTTTCGTCCGGTTATACGGTACTTTTGATTTTGAGTTTGCTGATTATTCCGGGTTGTGTTGCTGCTGTGTTGGGAACTTATTATCAAAACGATTATATTCCAGTGTTAACCTCGTTAGGAATTTTGAGTATTGCTATTATAACGGATTTATTCGGACGGCGGGAATTATTTATTTTACTGGGACGAATCAAGGGACATTTCCGCAAATTATTTGATAAACAGAAATACCAAAGTAAAAACGGTGAGATTTATCATATTCAAGGCAAAGGACCTTGGCGTCAGATATGGAATCGTCTTATTCCGATTCTGCGCAATTATCCATGCCGATGTCTTCAATTGGACATTAATATTCCGTGTAAACATGAAGACTTTTTTGGCGAATGGGAAAACGTGACGAAAAAACACCTGTTTGAAGGAAAATCCATAATATGTTCTATTCCGCTTATTGTTGACGAAAAACAAATCGGAACACTCCGAACTTTTTTTAACAACCAAAAAGATAAACGCAACGAATTACTTGGATTAACTTCAAAATTGTCGGAGATTTGTGAAAATTCGGTGAAACAATATTTAGATACAGGAATTATTGATGAATCGTTATCTGTTTTACCATTTCAGGAACAAAAAATAGTTGAAATCGGTAAATCGAAAACTGCCGCTTAATTTTGAAATGTATTTTGTAATGAAAAATCATCCTGTAAACCGAGTTAATCTTGTCAAAAATTTTGACCGGTTCAATCGCCTGAAACATTCAACTGTTTTACCAGTAGCCAAGGTTTATACATGTTGGCAACGATATTAAAGAGTCCTGTGGCAGTTCAGACAACAATTGCGATTGTTGAAACGTTTATGACGGTTCGGAATTTATATCAAAAGATCAATGAGTTGACGACAAATTTTTTTGCATATTTTGTTTTTTCGTATGTTTCGTATTTCAAAAAATGTGTACTGTAAAATTCTTTAAGATCAAAAATTTTGATCTTATAAGAGAATTATCGAAAACTTACAAATTTAACAATGGAAACTTTATTTCAAAAAATAATCAAAAATTTGAAAGACCCTTTTAATTCACCAACGATTGCAAGATATACGTTTGGACGATTGCGGCGGGTTATAAGGAGTTATTGTCCGATTTGTAATCGCGGGAGCAGTTCGTTGTTTAGGAGTATAGGAATGCCGAGACGAGCGAATGCGCTTTGTCCTTCGTGTGGAAGCGCTGAGAGACATCGTTTCGTTTGGTTATGTCTTGAAAATGAGGGACTTATACAGACAGACAGACAGCGAATTATCGTTACTACATTTTGCACCGGAACAATGTTTAAAATTACGATTTGAGAAAATATTTGGTAAGAATTATATGACAGGTGATATTGAACCTGGTCGTGCAAAGAAAGTTGTTGATATTACGAATATTTGTTTTGAGTCAGAATCATACGATTATATTGTTTGCAATCATGTACTTGAACATATTCCTGACGATCACAAAGCGTTAAATGAGCTTTATCGTGTACTCAAAAAAAGAGGGACAGCATTTTTATCTGTTCCAATAAAAGGTGAAATAACAGATGAAGATTTATCAGTTGTTGATCCTGATGAACGAACAAAACGGTTCGGACAATTCGATCATGTAAGATATTATGGAATAGATTTTAAAACGAGAATTGAATCAGCAGGATTTCAAGTTTCCGTAATCATGTCTAAAGATATTATCAAAAACGAAAGACTCCGTGAATTACTTGGTATCAATGTAACAGAAGGCAATGCTGGAAATATCCTGTTCGTTGCAAAAAAGATTT
>JAITIZ010000055.1 GCA_031279215.1 Planctomycetaceae bacterium | reverse complement strand
GTTGTGCTTATATTCCATCGAACATCAATATTTACATCTTTTATTAAATCGTTCAAATTTGCTATGCAATAACCTACTGCAACATTGTCTATATCCCAACCAAAAACACATTCAAGGTTTTTTTTCAACTCATTTTCAGGTGAAAAATTGATAATTCTTTTAACAACTTCTATTAAAAAACGTCCATCACCACAAGCCGGATCGATAATAGTTTTACCCAAAATTTCAGGCGAATTATAACCAATATTATCAAGTATTTTGCACACAATAAAATCAGGAGTATAAACCTGACCAAAAAGTTTTTCTTGTTTATATGTTTTTGCCAAACTTGCCATTATTTTTGTAAAATATAGGGAACTTCTAAAAGTCTAATGTAAAAATTTATTGTTAGAAGGAATGCGGTCGTCTCGACCGCATTTTTAAGAGTTTTTTGTAAAAAAACAGGGCAGGCGAGACGCCTGCGTTCCTCCTAATATTAGTTTTTAGATGTTACCATATGTTTATAGATTTCACCTAAAAATTGCTTATTTTATTAACTGCCCTGTGAATACTAGCGGTGAATACTAGCAATGAATACTAGGAAATACCAACAAGATCGAGATCATGTAAAGAAACTTTATCTATTTTTTTCTCTTCTATAATATTAACAACTTTTTTATATTCTCTAACTAATATTTTATCTATTTTATTATCTTCACGTGTTTTTTCGTTTAATACCAAAAAAGCAGTAATCAATGTATGAAGTTTAACATTACCGTCATTTACAACAAATTCCCATGCCGATTGACTTGCCGATACTTTTTCACAAATTTGTTTAATATTTTTAATAATAAATCCCGCCATAACATCGGAATCCATATCAAGTAACAATGTTAAATAGTCATCAATACGTTCAGAATAAAAATCGTTTGAAGATATGTAAAATTCAAGACTATCACCGTCTTTGTTATAAAAAACAAACGGAGAAAACGGTTTAGGCGACAAATTTGTAATATCGAATATTTGTAGAAATTCAGTTAATTCACTATTCTGTAAAATAGTCATACAAAACTCCTTATTTAATTTAAAATACTGATTTATTAAATCGTGTCTCGTAATTTATAGGACGAGGTTGCCTAGTTGCTAATGAATCAATATCTGCTTTTTCCCATGTCCAATGGTAGATAATACAATCCACATTGACAAAGACAAGAAAAATTTTATCAACAGGTGCAGGAATTTTTGATCCATTAGACGAATATCGAAAAGCCGGTCGGCTACAATAACACAACCAACCTTGTGCATTACAACTATGTTTTTCATCTTCTTCAAAACGAATTCCCTTATAAATATTGCTCGGATGCTGTAACGTCTCTAAAACAGTATTTTTAATAGTAAAAACATCGCCTGGCGTTCTTCGATATTTTAATATAGTTTGAATTTTTTCGTAAGAAAGATATAAAACAAGATCGCATTTCCCTGTTTCAGGATTAATTGCAAGACACTCAAGTTCTTTTCTTCGCGATAATTCCGACATTCCATATACCCCACAATTTATTAGAATTTATTGTCTCTAAAGTATTAAATAAATTTAATACTTTAAGATGATAAACGCTTGATATTTTCTGTCAAGGGGGGATTAATTTTTGTAATATATCAGCCATTGGGTACATTTTCAAAAAATGAGAATTTAGACAAAAGAATTCCCAGCGTTCATAGGGTTGTTAGTAAAATAGGCAATTTTTATATCTAAAATCAGTAAATTTCCGCTATTAACAGATTTATCAGCCAACCCAAATCTTGAAACAAATAGATTTGGAAATTGGCATGTTGCCCCTTAAAATTCTGATTACTGTTGTCATTTTATCCATTTGAACATACTACCCTATGAATGCTAGGAATTTTTTTGATTTTTTGGAATATTGGGCGATTGGTTTGGACATTTTTATTGTAACAACTCTACTGTTCTTTTGTCTTTTTGCCCCGAAAAGAATTTGTTAAGAACAGATTGAAAAACCGGCGAAGTATTCGGGACAAGCGAAAACAATGTCATCGAAGATCGTAATTTCATATCATCGGGACTGCCGAAAATAGAATGTGCATCATTAGTCGGCAAACTCAATAACACAGACGATATTTCGATAAGCCGTTGCCCCAAAATTTCATTCTGTAAATAGACCGTTGCTTCGTCCCAATCCCGAATAGCGTAAAGTTGTGAAGTAGGACTAAAACCAAGACCGGCAATTTGCGGAAAAATATACCACATCCAATGACTGCGTTTTCGTCCATTTTTGATTTCGGAAAGAGCGGTTGCATAATCACGTTCTTGTGCTTCAATAAAACGTTGTAAGTTATTATTACTCATCCGTTCATCTATTTGTAATATTTCAGTGGAATTTTCGCAACTTTATTTACGGCAGAAAATAAAAAGGTAGGCGACTTTTCACTGAAAGGGTTTCACCTACGGTCGCACCGTTTGAGTAATCATTGACTCAAAATTGACTCAAAATTGACTCAAATCGGTATGCCTTTCGCAAATAATTTGTTGCGAAATTGACCCACTAAAGGCAGGGCATTCCTGATTGGTGTCAATAACGAATTAAACGGCACGACTTTGAAATGTTATGAAAATTATTGAAAATTATTGAAAATTATTGGTGAAATGAAAAAGGGTTTTACTTTTTTGGCGGTTCGCTGGTTAATTGGACAAGAGCCTCGCGAACCATTGCAATTTGTACAGGATTAACAAGGAGAAAACGATGTTTACCGTTTTCTGACGGTTCGAATGTTGTTGTACCGTTGTCAAGAACTTTAACGGTTCCTTTTGGCGAAAGATCGAAATATCCCCGATCCGGTCTCACTGCATATAAAACACTTGTCAGATCAAAAGTCGGTTGACTCTTATCCAAACCGCGATAAAAATGATAAGCGTCTTTTACCGGATGATATTTAACGTAATTGAAATCATCCTGCATACTTTTTGGCGGATATTGGATTAGATCACCGATTTCAAAACCGCTGAAAATCATTTCGGTAGGCCAATTGTCGATCATTTTTTGAGCGTTAGGAATATCTTGTATAACATTGAATTCCCGCTGTCCATACCAAGCGGCAGCCATCAGAGAAAGAAATTTGACTTTTTTGATAATTAATTCTTTGCCGGAAAGTGCTGAAAAGTCATCGCTTGGTGTTTCGAGTAATCGTGCAAAATTGGTAAAAAAACCAACCTGAACGAGAACCACACTATGATCCGGTTCGGCGGCAAGACGTTTACGAAGATACGAAACGGCTTCGGGAAGTTGATCAACCGGCGGCAAATTGTAAGAATAACGTGGTTTTCCTGCATCATCTTTAAGTTCAAGAACATTACGGTTGTATTTACCGTCAGCCTTTGTGGGACCGTTTTTAACAACGGCAATCGGAATATCCGGTCTGCCGTAAAAAGTGTTTACAACCGCAACCATTGGCGCAACGTATGGGTTATCTTTTGTGGTTGTTATCGCCAGCAATTCACATTCGTTACGGTTTTGCAATGCGTGAATCACCGCAAGAGCCATCGTATCGTCAACATCGTTACCAAGATCAGTATCGAAAATTAAACGAACCGGCTCCGCTCCAACACAAAACGGTAACAATAACATTACCGCCATAAAACAAACGAACAAACAACAATTTTTTCGTGTCATTGTTAATACTCCTTGTTAATACTCCTTGTTAAGTCGATCAGAGCAATTACTCATTCTCAACAGATAAAATAATAACCATTTAAAATTGACCGGTCAAGAAAATATCAAAATAATTTTTTAAGATTTTTATCTCTTTGAAGATAGTTTTTGACGTATCTGTCTATTTTAAATTACTCCAATTCGTAATATCTGTTTATTTTGAACACGAAATACACGAAACTTCACGAACGACACAAAAATTATACGACAATGACAATGAAATTTTGAGAACAAAGTTCACGGATATTTAATGTCGTCCGTAACTGGTTTGTGTTGCGGTGGTTACGGGAAGAAGGATTTCCATACCGGGTTGTAAATCACGGGGACTGCGGAGTTTGTCCGAATTCATATCAATAATTTCCTGCCAACGTGAACTGTCACGTAATTGATTCGTCGCAATACGGAAAACCGTATCCTCCTCCTGAACCACATAACGTAACCCCGAAATAGAAACAGAATTGGTTGTCTTTTTTTCTGTCCGTTGTCCGCTTCGTGTCAGTATTTCCGCATAATTGGTTTTTAGATAATCAACCGGCGGAATTTCAATAACAGTTCCTTCCGGCAATTTATAATCTGTTCCGTATTTTTGCCGGTTGTATTCTGCTAATGCCCGAAAAAGACGGCTTGTTCCGAAAAACCGGTCGCTAATCGTCATATAAGTATCGTTTTTTTGTACAGTATATTGTTCCATAACTGCCGGAGAACGTTTGATTTCTTCGTCTATCCGTCGAAACACTTTTGCCCGCCTTTCACTATTATTTGTATTATTATTTGTTGTAATGTTATTATTTGTTGTAATATTATTCAACGTGTTCGACACCGTAGGCGAACTCTCCGGTTGTACTGGAACAGGAATGTCCTGACTCAAAGAATGTCGATAAGCAGGGTTGGGTGTTGCTGTTTCAAATTTCGGTGCCGTTTCAAGCGGCGGAAGCGTATTTGCTGCATCAGGTTGAGGATTACCGTTTGGCAATAAAGAAATTAACGAATTAGAATGAGGATCCGACACATCAACCGGCATCGGTTGCGAAGGAAGTAAATCCGTAATATTCTGGACTGCTGATTGAGGATGATATCGGACAGCTCCGGTTGGAGCATGGGCATCTGAACCAAAACGAAGTTTCGGTTCGGAAAATTCCTGATTCCGAATTTCCTGAACCTGATTTTGTAACTGACTGCCCAACGGCGGTTCAACCTTCGCCAACTCCCTGTGTTGCGGTGATATTGCCGTGGACAAAATCGCCGATCCCGAAACTGTCCCATCAGAACGCTGTGAATCTTTAGGAATTTTCAACACCGGTTCATCGGTTTTCGCAACCGTTTCCGTTTTCATTACCGTGTTGTTGTCGTTATTCATTGCTATTTCGTTATTCGGGGCCAATGTTCCAGTTGCGGTATTGGGAGCGAATGGAACGGTTGATTGAGCGAGAGTCGGTGGTACGTAGGGAGTTGGTGTTCCTTGTGCCGGCGGAGAAACCGCTAACGGCACGGCTGGTTGTGTCAATGTTACCGAATCCGCCGGAATTGCAAGCGGCGGTTCAGACAACGGCAAAGGAGTGAAAGCGGAATCAACCGTATTAGCCAAGGTTTGAACTGTTCCTGATTTGGGAATTGCCGGAACAATTTCTTCTTTTTTTGTTGTAACAACAGGAATAACCGGTTCAATTGCCGGAGAAGGGATTGGTGTACTCATTTCCGGCGGAGTCGGAGCCTTAGTCGGAGCCTTACTAAATCCGCCGGATAAAGAATCTGTATTCGGTTGTGTGGGAATGTTCAGGTTTTGTTCAGAAGAAGGTTGCGAAAATGCGGAAAATTGTGATAAAACTTGAACTTCGTTATCAGATTTGGGAATCGCCAACGCCTGATCTCCTGAAATTTTAGAATTTGGAGAGGAAGAAGAAAATGAAGAAGAAGAAATCGTATCGGTTACGGTAGGTTGCATTTTAAGCGGTGTGAGTTGTACAGTTTCGGCTATAACCGGAACTTCTGCCGTTGGAACCGTCGTCGCCGGAACCGTCACCGCCGCAACTTCCGCAGCCGGAACCGTCGCAGCCGGAACTTCCGCATTCGTCATTTCCAGAGGCGTGAGGTTTGGTGTTGCCGGTTGTTTTGCTGTCGTTAACGAATTTTCTGATGATACCGGCGGTGATGGTACTGTCGTTGTGGGGAACGCTAAGGGATTCGATACAACATCTTGTTTTTCATTATCTTGTTTTTCATTCTGTACGATAGGAGATTCCAACGAAAACGGTAATTCCGGTGAAGCAGCAAGATCTTTTGTTACGGGCGGAGCCGGTGATGCGGCGGTTAATGGGGCAATCGGCTCAGAAAAATTATTGACTGTTGTTTCGGGCGGAAGAGACATCCAAGGATCAACTACTGCGGATTGGGAATTACCAACGTCTTTGTTTTCAATTGCAACATCTTTTTCTGGTTTGGGAATACTTTTTTCCCGTTTCGGTTGTTTCTGTTGTTCTTGTTCCTTGAACGGTGTTACAACAGATTCCTTTGGGGCTGAAATTGAAATATCTTGGTTTTCAATTCGTTTTTCAATTCGTTTTTCAGGTTGCTTTTCAGGTTGTTTCATTGTTAATTTTTCAGCGGGTCTATCAATTGGTTTTTCGGCGGGGTTTTTGATTGGTTTTTTTGCGGTCAATTCTTTTTCAGGTGTTACGAGATGTTGTTGAGTTGATTTTTCCGGTTCTTTGGTTATTTCCGTAGTTTTTTTGACCGCAAGCGGTTTTGTTTTTCCCAAAAACGATTTAACCCCAAGATATCCGCCGGTCAACACCAAAACAACAACTGCCGCCGCAGTAATCTTAACACCAAGATTTAACCAACTAAAACCAACTTCCTCCTCATCTTCAATACTTTCATGAGAATTATTATGTTCATTGACTTTATTGTTTTCACGAACTTTATCATTAGTCCGGTTTCCGGTAACAACATGATCTTCTGTAACAATTGTTTTAGCTGCTGATTGATTTGATTGTGGTTTTACTGCCTGCGGAATTTTCTTTGTGTCTTCTTTTTCAGCCGTACCTTCTACTTCATTACTTTTTTCATTGCTCTTAACATTTTCATTGCTCTTAACATTGTTATTGAAAACAACAATTCTTGTTCTGCAAAAAGAAACAAACCGGTACAATACTGTTGCGGTATTTCGGGCTAGAGTGTAAACCGGTAAACCGATTTTACAAACACCCTTAACCGTCCAATAATAGAGCGACGGAAAAACGGACAGAAATGAGAATAATCGTTTTGCAATATTTTTGTCTTTTGAAACACTGTCCGAAACACTGTTTGAATTATCGGTGATTGGTTCGTTTTTTTGATCGGATTCTTGTCTTGTTTTACTGACCAACGTATCTGTTGACGTGAAGAAATCATCGACAAGACGATTGAATTCATTTGATTCAGTGTTATTTGAAATATTATTTGATTCGGATTTCAAAGAACTGATTTCTGAATTTTGTTTCTCTTTTTTTGACATTGTTACATCCTTGCAAATTTTGATATATTATACTTATTTTACATTCTAAAATTTGGTTTTAGTAAGAGCGGTGTTTTTGTGTTGTTTACTTAAAAATTCTGTAAGTCCTATTTATTCTGTTTTATTCTGTCAAAAAACGAAAACCGAATGGTCAAGTATGAGGAGTATTTCGTTTCCTTGCGGCGCGAAGTTTTGCACTTCGGGCGCGTGGGTTACGTTTTATTTCTTCCTCTGACGGAGTAACCGGTTTTGGGGTAATTATTTCCCAAAGCGGATCATTCCGAAAAGCATTTTTAACAATTCGATCTTCCAATGAATGAAAACTGATAATCACCATAACACCGTTTGGTTTCAATCGGTTTGGAACTGTTTTTAACACGCTTTCCAACGCCCCCAATTCATCGTTAACAGCAATCCGTAATGCCTGAAATGTTCGGGTTGCCGGATCGAGGTTTACTGAATATTTTTTTGAGTTTGTTCTTTGTTTGCGAGGCATCCGGCTTCGTATCAATTCGGCTAATTCGCAAGCGGTACGAATTGGTTGTCCTGCTTTCCGTCGTTCAGCAATTGCCCGTGCAATACGTCGGCTATACCGTTCTTCACCGAATTGATAAATAATGTTTGCGATTTCATTTTCTTTCAATCTTTCGAGTAATTCATAAGCGGTTTCGCCTTCGGTAACATCGAATCTCAAATCGAGCAAACCCGTTGAATCAAAACTAAATCCGCGTTCATTGTCTATCAACTGATCACTGGACAAACCAAGATCAAGTAAAAAACCATCAATATTCTTGATTTGCAAAAGATCGAGTACTTCGTCAACATAGCGATAATTGGCGTGTGCAAACCGAATCGGAAATTTTTTATCGAAAGTATGATTTGGTAATTTGTTTTGGTTACTGAATATTTTCCTGAGTCGTTTTTCTGTTTGGTTAATTGCCGCAATATCCCGATCCATTGCAATTACTATTCCTGATTTTTCAATCGGATTGGTCAACTGATAGATATTGGAGGTTTCCTGAATTTTTTGAATTTTTTGAACAATTGCCTGTGTATGTCCTCCTCCTCCGAGTGTTCCGTCCACGTAAATACCTTTCGAATCAGGACTTAAAAAATCAATAACTTCCTGAAGCAAAACGGGAACATGAACAGAACTTTTTCCAACCAAATCGCTCAATCTCCTCCTCCAACAAGTATCGGGGTTATCGGAATACGTAGCATAACAGATTTTTAAAAATCAGAAAAGATCAATTTATTTGTGGAAAATGGGCAGGGAATTTACTCACATTTTGTATTCTATTCCGCAGCAATTCTCTTGGGAATCTCTAATATCACCGCAAGTAAACGGCACGGGCTTGCCCCGCCATGATCTTTTTCCTACGCCCCGAAATTTAGCGGAGAGTTGATAGTGGAGAGTTGATAGTGGAGAGTTGATAGTGGAGAGTTGATAGTGGAGAGTGGAGAGTGCCGCAAGCGGATTACTATCACAACGGCAATAATTCCGCTTGCGGTGCTATCCCCTCTCAACTATCAACTCTCCGCCATCAACAGGGAACTTCTAAAAACCTAATATTAGGAGGAACGCAGGCGTCTCGCCTGCATTTTTAGGAGTTTTTTGTAAAAAAACAGGGCAGGCGAGACGCCTGCGTTCCTCCTAATATTAGGTTTTAGAAGTTACCTGAAATATTACCAACCCCCCAATAATGATTGGGGTAAAAGTATTGTAAGCGATGTCCAAAAGATTAAAAATTCTTCAGATTATTCCGACATTAGATCGTTGCGGAGCGGAAAAGCAGATGGTTCTTTTGGCAACTCATCTTCCTAAAGATGAATTTGATGTTGAAGTTACCGTTTTGACACGGGGCGGTGCATTTGAGGAAGAACTTGCTAATGCCCAAATCTCAACAACTTTGATTAAAAAACGTTTAAAATTTGACCCATTTGCTTTGAACCGGCTCAAACGGGAAGTCAAACGATTTCAACCCGATCTGGTTCATACATGGCTTTTTGCTGCGAATGCTTATGGTCGGAAAGCGGCAATTGATTGTGGTGTTCCGCGAATTGTTGCAGGGGAACGTTGTGTTGATCAATGGAAAAGTTGGTATCATTTTTATATTGACCGTTGGTTTGCTGCCCAAACAGACCGAATCGCAACAAACAGCGAAGGTGTTAAAGATTTTTACGTCAAACACGGTTTACCGGCGGAAAAATTTGTGGTCATTCCCAACGCCGTTCCGCCGCCGGAAACAACATTGGACCATTCGTTTTCCGGTTCGGTGAATGAAATTTTTGAAGAAATCGGGGTTACAAATTTTGAACCGGCGGGCGATTATTTTTCGGTTTCCCATTCGGAATATGATTCGGAAAGAAAAACATTTCTTCCGGTTGTTTCGGAGTTACATTTTCGACAGCCGCCGTTTATTATTGGGATTGTTGCTCGGCTGTGGCAACAAAAACGAATTAAAGATCTTCTTTGGGTTTTTGAAACACTTAAATTTGTCAACTTGAATTTTCATGCGGTTATTATTGGTGATGGTCCCGAACGTGATATGTTGTTACGGTTGCGTGATCAATGGAAACTCTCAGATCGTGTTCATTTTCTTGGTCAACGTAATGATGTTCCGCGATTTATGAAACATTTTGATATTTTGCTGAACGGCAGTGCTTATGAAGGTCAATCCAATTCAATTCTCGAATCAATGGCAATGGAAATTCCGGTTATTGCAACCGATATTCCGGGTAATAACGATTTGGTTATTGAGGGAGTTACGGGTTTGTTGGTTCCTGACGGCGGTGAGGATTTTCGGCTGCGGCGGCGAATTTTTGTTGAGAAAATTCTTTTTTTACTCGAAAATAAGGAATTGCGGAAAAAAATGGGAATTGCTGCCAAAACACGAATCGCAGAACATTTCAGTTTGGAACAAATGATCCAACGATATTCCAAACTTTATCGAACTCTTTGTACCAACCATTTTTCAAATCCCTCTTCCGATTCAATCCGATGATATACTCCTTTACACGTAACTGTCTATTTAAATAGTCCGCAGATTGCGCAGATTTTCGTCCAGTGAATTTCGCAGAGATTCGATCTTCGCGGATTTTCAAGGATTCTTTTTTGAGAGTACGAAATAACGAAACAAACAAACAAAGGAAGAATAGATAAAAAATACAAAAAATACAAAACATTATTTTCAAAAAACGTTTTAAAATAATCTGCGAAAATCTGCGTAATCTGCGGACGATTTAAATTATTAAATTATGCGGTCG
>JAITIZ010000014.1 GCA_031279215.1 Planctomycetaceae bacterium | reverse complement strand
CTAATTTGCTGAATAGGATTGGTTCGGTGGTGTAGGTTTTGCCGTCGGAGGAAAGTGTTACTGTAATTGTTCCGAGTGAAATGTTTTCTAATAATATACCGGTGTTTTTGTCGGTTTTGGTTGAAGAGGAAACGATGAGTTCGTATTGGAATGTTTCTGTTGCGGGAATTGTTTTGATATTGCCTTGTGGAGTTTTGCCGCTAAACATGAACGCAAAATCACAACCGTTTGTAATAGCATAACCGGATTTTGTAATCGTGGTAGTCATTGCATACGGGGTTGTTACGGAAATTTCATTACTTGATTCCGACTTTACCGATTTGTTCAGAGCAATCACTCGGAATTTGTAATCGGTTAACGCTTTGAGTGATTTTACGGTAAATTCGGTAACATTTGCTTTTGTGGTTCCGGCGGATGACCATTTACCGTTGTAACATTTTTCAATCCGGTAACCTGTTTCATTGTCAACATCGTTCCATTTCAATGTTACGGTTTTGTCGGTAATGTTGGTGAGAATAAGATTTTCCGGTTCTTCGGGCGGTGTTGTAACGTTAATCGCTGACGAGGATTTCGATTCGCCGGAAATATTGATCGCATAAACCCGGAAATAATATTTCATATTGGGATTAAGACCGCTGACAATTCCTCCGGTTGAAGTCGGAGAATCAAGTGTAACTGTTTCCCATAAACCGTGACCGCCGGTCAATGAATATTCAACACGATAATCAGTTGCTCCTGTTACAGCTTTCCATGAAAGATTGATGCCCCATGTTCCCAGAGTTGTTGCTTTGAGTGAAGTCGGAGCAGATGGAATATTAGGATGCGTTTTGACAAAAACAGTATCGGTTGTTTCGATAACTCTTTTGTCGTAACTAAGCCCAACGATACGGTAAGCATATTCTTTATCTGCTTTAACTTTTGTATCTCGAAATTCAAACCCCTGCACAGTATCAAGTACCGTCCACTTCTTCGTTGCAACATCGTATCGTTCAATACGAAATTCACAGCTTCCTCGAAACGAAAAAATCCATTGGAGATCAACCGTGTTCGAAGTAATAGAGGTATTGGTTATTTTGAAACGATGAACATCGGAAAATATAGTAACAATTTCACTTGGAGCGGAAACCGTTTTACTATTGAAAGCAATGACTCGGTAATCATACCATGTTTCCGATAACACACCATCTGCTAGGGGTAATCCATCCGAACCATAGTCAGCAGTATAGTCGTTACAATCCAAATTGATACCGGAATAAACCTGTTTCCAATCATTTTTACCGACAAGAGAACGTTCAACACGATAACCCGATGCCCCCTTCACCGCATTCCATGTTACGTTTATGTGCAGAAAGTGTGATAAAGCATTAACTCCAGTGGGAGCAATGAGTGATGATGTTTCTTCCAAGGTAACATCAACCGTTTGCGGACATGTTTCCGTTTTGTAATGTCCATCATTCATCTTAAAAAATGCACTAATACTGCAACGATATGTTCCGGCAACAGGCGGCATAAATACTGCCATTGTCGTATTAGTATCCAATTCGATTTTTTGTCCCCTACTACCATTTATATTGGATATGTTAAGTATAAAACACAGTTCATCAGTTGAATTATCACGCCACGTGAACTTCAAAGAACCGTCTTCATTTTTTGAAACAACCAGATTGGAGGGAGCAACTTGCGATTTTGCAGGTTCCTGCCAGGTCATTTGAGCCGTATTCGACCAATCCGACATGCCGGCTTGATTACGCGCACGAATACGGAATAAATAGGTCGCTTCTTGATTCGGCGTGTAATATGTTGACGTAACATTTTCATTAAGTATGTTGATGATCGTCCAACTTGTACCGCCGTCTATTGACCGCTGAAGTTCAAACGATGTTTCGTTGGAGGAATTATCTTTCCATAAAAGTTGAAGTCTTCCATCGGAACTGTTAATAACAGATAAATCGGATGGAATATTCGGAGGTAATAACTTTGGCATCGGACTCCAACTTGCATAAATCATATTCGACCAACCCGAATCTTCAACACTATTTTTGGCTCGAACACGGAAAAAATAGTCCGTTTTGGCAGTCAATTGATAGGTCGTTGATGTAACATTAGCGGCAACCGTTTTAGCGGTTGTCCAATTTGTTTCACTATCATACGAATATTGAAGTTCAAACGATGTTTCGTTGGAGGAATTGTCTTTCCACTGAAACAGAAATAGACCATCGGGATCAGTAACAAGCGACAAATTAGAGGGTGCTAACAACGGTTCATACACATCCCATCTGGCACTCACGGTATCTGACCAGTGTGAATAGCTTGAACCTTTTGCCCGAATCCTGAATAAATAATCGATCCCTGATTTCGGTGTCAAAAAAGTATAAGACGTTTCATCTTCCCCAGGGTCCATAAGAAGTAACCAACTTGTCCCGCCATCAGTGGACTGTTGAATTTCAAACTCCCATTCGTTGGAAGAATTATCTTGCCATTGGAACAGGAAAGAACCATTATTTTGTACAGTAACAGAAAAATTGGTCGGCGCAGCAACATCAGGATTGATTTCACCACGAATCTGGACAACATTAGAAGCAGAATTTCCATATTTGTTTTTTGCCAGAACACGAAATTGATAATCAACACCGTAAATCGAGTCAACCATGGTCCAATTGATATTGGCGGGAACTTCTTTGACCGTTTGCCAAGTTTGTCCGCCGTCTATCGATTGTTGACATTCAAACGAACTTTCGTGATCAGAACAATCTTGCCAATCAAGCCAAAACGGACCGTAACTTAATTGCTTAACGGTCAGGTTGGTTGGTGCTTCCGGTTTTGCCGGAGCGGGCGGTGAGGGCAATGATTGCAAAACCGCCTCACCAACATTGAGTCGTCCTCCGGTTTTGACTTTACCATCCAGTGCGGCCATCGAATCAACAGTATTAAGAATAGCGGTTTTGATTTGTGCCGAGGACCATGTTGGATGCAATGCGGCAAGAAGTGCCACTGTTCCTGTTACCATCGGTGCCGCCATACTCGTTCCTTTTAGGTGTGCCCATGTCCGATTATCGTTGGAAGCACTGAGTATGTTACTTCCCGGAGCACCCAAATCAACTGAATTAATTCCGTAATTACTAAAACTACTTAATTGTTCTTCACCGGAAGGAGCATCAAGTGCATCAAAACTATATTCCATATCTCCTACCGTTGTTGACGCAACAGAAATAACATTGTCCAGATTATTGTAACCAGAAGGAATGTTGTGATAAATATCATTATCCAACGCATCATTTCCTGCCGCTGCAACCGCCATAATACCAACATTTCCGGCTGCTAAAATGGCTGTTTCCAAAGCGGGATTGTTTCCGTAAATACCGAAACTCATATTGATAGCACAAATATTAACACCGCGAGTCTTCAAATCAACAGCATAATTGATACCGGTAATAATTGCGGACATTGAGAGCAGTTTGTCACCTGCTTTAACCGCCAAAATTTTAACATCGGGCGCAATTCCTGCGATACCGATATTATCGTTGGCCGCCGCTCCAATAATTCCGGCAACATGAGAACCATGACCATACGTATCGATAATATCGTTCGTATTCAAATTGGTATTCCAACCATGAATATCATCGATAAAACCGTTACCATCGTCATCAATTCCGTTTCCCGTAATTTCGTTAGGATTCGTCCAAATATTATTTCGTAAATCCACATGATTTATATTGACTCCGCTATCTAATACAACGACAACAGTACCACTTCCTGTGGTATAATTCCATGCAGGCGTAACATTAATAACATTAACTCCCCATTGATCATTGGCAAAAGGATCATTGACGACACTAGAGAGAGCCGACGATTCGAGAGTTGAATTTTCCTGCCAGTATTCGAGCGAGGAAATTCCGGCGAGAATTTCGGATTGCTCTTTTGGCGAGTCGGCATCGACCTGAACATGCAACATTCCCGCCGAACCCAGTCCGCCAAGAACCGTAACTCCGTAATCATCCAGATAATCCGCCGCTTTAGAAACAGAGTAAAGTGTTTTCAGTACCTCCTGCTTTAACTGAATAATCCATTCATTTTCTATAACACCTTCATTTTCTATTGCCGTTTCTGTTTCCGTTGGAACAATATTAGCAACATTATCAGCAATTTTTTCAAACCAATCTGATTGAAGATAAGCCTGAAAATCATACAACAACGGAGCAACGGACAACATTTCCCGATTTTCCAAATATTCCAGATGAAGCGCACGACGAGACGGAACGATATTTTTTCTCGTTTTAGGCTTTACCTTACTTGGAAGCGAAAATTTAAAACTGAATATTTTCATGACATGCCTCCCTCGGTAATTGTTGTTAGAGCAAAAAAGTTGACCGGAATTAGAACTTGAACCAAACCGAAAACAAAATCCAAACACCAATTAGGACACTATTTTACGTACCCCCGCCATAAAAATCAATACAAATGTTGAAAAAAAGAGAAAATTAGATAATCTGTAATCTATCAGTGGAATTTTCGTTTTGTGAGCACGCTCACGATTTTTTTCCTACGCCCTGAAATAGTTAATAGTGAATAGTTAATAGTTAATAGTTAATAGTGCCGCAAGCGGAGTTTTACCAAAATGGTAATAACTCCGCTTGCGACACTATCCACTATCCACTATCCACTATCCACTTTCCACTCTCAACTATTCACCATAGAGTGAAAGAGTTCCCAATATTTTTCGGCTTGCTTTTGGCAGGTAAATTCTGTGAACGTTTTCTGTCTTCCCTGTTCGGCAAATAATCGGCGAAGTGTTGCGTTTTCGAGCAGTTGCCGTAAACCGTTTGCTAAAGATATTGGGTCGTCAGGCGGCACAAGAAGACCGGTTTCACCAGAAATAATTTGTTCCGGCACTCCACCAACCGCCGTCGCCAGAACCGGTACCCCAGCCGCCATCGCCTCAAGATTAACACACGGAAATCCCTCCGTTCGCGATGATTGAACAAAAAGATCAAAATACGGCAAAAATTTGTCCAACTCAGACGTAAAACCAACCAGCTTAAAACAGTTTACCAGTCCAGCATGATCAATTTGAACTTGAAGCGATTCCCGCAAAAAACCTTCGCCAAATAACACAACCCCAAAAGAACTCTCCGGTACCGCCTTCACCATAAGCCGCACCGCCTCCACCAAAATATCAAATCCCTTTTCCGGACTCAAACGCCCCGCCGCTCCAATAATCCATCTCGGTACCGTTTCAAAAAAATCCTGAAGCCGCCGCCGATAACCAATATCCGGCGTTTCTCTAAAACGTAACGGATTAATAGCATTATGAATAACAATTACCCGCTTTGAAGGCGTTCCTGTTCGAATAACTTTATCCGCCTGACCCTGCGAAACACAAACAACTTTGTCCATTCGATGGTGAACCCATTGATCCAAGCGCTCATACAAAGAGGTCTTCCAATCCTGCCATGTCCAACCATGCGAAATACCAACAACCGGAATACCAACCCGACGCGCCGCCAACCAACCCAATAATCGCGATTTATGACCGTGCGCACAAACCAAATTCGTCGCCTCACGACGAAAAAAATGAACCAAATCCCCATAAGCCGAAACAAGATGAGGCATATCGTGCTCCAAAATAATTCCGTTAAATCCAGATTGACTCAGTTCACGAATCAACGCATCACTACCGCCGCGTTCCCAAAACGAAATAACCCGATTCTCAATATCAAACTTCAATTCCGACTGAGTCCGAATCACGTCAAGAATCACTCGTTCCGGCCCGCCAAAAAAAGGGGACGCCGTAAGATGAACAACCCTTAACTTTGGAACACTCTTATTCATATACCGCTCATACCTCGCATTGTTAAAAACAACTCTTTTTATCACACAACCTCTTTTGATACCCCTTACAGATTATTGATTCCGTTTTCTCCCGCCCTGTAAGGAATATTACCAAAAGAGGTAATATCTCAGTGGAATTTTTGTTTTTTCTCTTAGCCCAGCTAGGGGCGTCAGGATTATAGCCCGCCCCAACGGGGAGGGTTTAAGTTCCCCCTCACACCCCAACACCCCGAAATGGCAACATACTGTAGTTGAGAGTGGAGAGTGGATAGTGCCGCATGCGGAATAATTACCGTTTTGGTAGTAATCTTCCAACGGCTCTAGACGAGGAGCAGGTCGCATGCGGAATGATTACCGTTTTGGTAGTAATCCGCTTGCGACACTATCCACTCTCAACTTTCCACTCTCAACTATTATACTGCCCTTTCAGGGCGAAGACCTTTTTAAACTTAAACAATAATTCCACTGATATATTACCAAAAGAGATATTGGGAACTTCTAAAAACTCAAAATTTACCAAGCGTTAACGGTGCGGGCTTGCCCCGCCCTGCTGAATTTTAAGCACAAAGCGCGGGGTAAACCCCGCCGGCAACCTGGTTTTTAGAAATCCCCTATTATGACATCCAGTTTTCCAATCCTTCTTTCAAGAAAAACGAAAGATGATCCAAACCCTTCAACGCATCACAACACTCCAAAAAAATCCGGCGTAAACTCGATTGGTTGTCTGTTTCAAAATGAAAACCTAATTGGGCAAAATCCGAAATGATCCGAATATGAATACGCCCATCAGGAACAACAAACCGAATCCCTTCCAATGTCGATGACGGAGAACATGACCATGTTACCGAAAGACGTTGAACAACCTCTTCTAAAGGAACTTGAGGAGTACGAATTTCAGGGGTCGTGTAAAATGTCGGAAAATGTTTCCGCCATTCCGAAAGCGGCATTTTGAGCCTCATAAAATAATCAAGAAACCAACAAACAGCAAAAATAACAATACGCCTCCCATAAACACCACGAAAATAAATACTCCCGTCACAACCAAATCCAATTAACGCATTCGTCTCCTGCATCCTCTTGAGAAAGGCATGGTGAGAACTCTTGACAATACAAGGAGAAGCCCCCAAACGAATACCTTCAGCAATTATTTTTTCAGAACAATTAACATCATGAAGAAAAATTTCACCGATCATCGCAGTACCAAGTAAATAATGTAATACAATCCAAGTAATTTCCTCAGAAAGCAATGGACACCCCAAATTGTCAACCAGCAAAAAACTATAAGCATCAGCCTCAAGCGCAATTCCTAAATCAGCATGACAAGAAATAACATCAGAACAAAGTGCCGCTAACGATTTTCGACATCGCGACGCAGGAATCATTCCGCCAAAATCGCCCTTGGGCTCATCATGAATTGATTCAAAAAGCGTTTGGGGAAAACAAGTCTGTAAAGCATGTTGCGCTAAAGGCGCCCAATTCCCATACATCGGATCAATAATAATTCGTAATGGAAATTGCGGTATATCGTACCAAACATCCTGCAAAAAAGTACACCATGCCGGTACCATATCAATTGTCTGGTAACTCCCGCGAGTAGTTGATGTTCTCTTGGGAACGGAAATCAAATTGACTTCACGATGAAGCCGTTCCATCTGCACGGCAATAGAATAAGAACTATTAGGAATGATCCAGCGCAACCCATTCCAAATAGAAGCGTAATTACCGCCAGTAACACTGACAGAAGCATTGCCCGGAATTAAATCCAATCCGTAAGAAGCTAAATTCGTCGGAATATTGCCAAAGTCAAAAACATCAATACCGCATGAAAGCAAACCTTCCGTTAAAGCAGCCTTAAATAATTTCGAACTTTGGCGAAAATCCGACGTAACAAGAACTTTTGATCCAACCGGCAACATTCCAGCAAGAGATTGCCCCCATGACTTGTAAAGCGTTTCACTCAATTCGCCATCCACAAGACCAAGAATAAAATCGTTGCGATAAATGATCGGATTTGAACTTTGCATAGTTAATACTGTTATCGGTATGGCAATATACTCTTCACACTTTAAATTTCGGTTTTCGTTTTAAACTAAACTCGCCCTGAAAGGGCAACATACTGTAGTTGAGAGTGGATAGTGGATAGTTGAGAGTGCCGCAAGCGGAATGATTACCGTTTTGGTAGTAATCCGCTTGCGACACTCTCCACTATCAACTTTCCACTCTCAACTATTATACTGCCCTTTCAGGGCAAAGACCTTTTTAAACTTAAACAATTATTCCACTGATATATTACAAAAATTTATTTATCGTTTTTATCTAAAAAATTACAAAAAATAAAAAACGAACTTTAAAGTGTAATTGGTATATTACAATATTTTGATCCTATTTTGTGATAGCAGTTTATAATTTGCAGTTTATAATTTGCAGTTTCCCAATCACTCAGCACACAGAATAAGATTCTCGAAAATTGAAACCACAAAGCTAAATCATCATCAAATTGTCGAAATTTTAATTCTATGCATATTAAATCGAAAAACAAGAGATTCCCTTGACAAAATAGAACTGAAAACGGAAAATAACCGAAATTTTTACAGTAATTCGATTCTTTTTATGATTCCAACGATTCCGACCATGTTAAAACGCCGTATTATTCCCTGTCTTGATGTAATCAAACGCCGTGTAACTAAAGGTGTTAAATTTAAGGACAATATTGATTTAGGTGATCCGGTGGAGATGGCGTGTCAATATTATAACGATGGGGCGGATGAGTTGGTTGTTTATGACATAACAGCGTCTGCCGAACAACGACCAATTGATATTGACATGGTTCGGAGTGTTGCGGAGGCGGTTCGGATTCCGTTTGCGGTGGGGGGCGGAGTGGCATCGCTTGCCGATATGGAGCGGGTTCTCAATGCCGGTGCAGAAAAAATCTCCGTCAATTCGCTTGCGGTTCGGAATCCGGCAATTATTACCGAAGGAGCCAAAGCATTTGGACGGCAATGTATTGTTCTGGGAATGGACCCCATCGCAACAACCAATCTATCAAAATTTCCCAGCGGTTATGAAATTACAACACACGGTTTTCGGGAACGGAGCGGACTTGATGCGGTCGAATGGGCAAAGCAAGCGGTTGATTTAGGTGTTGGAGAAATTGTGGTTAATTCGGTTGATGCGGATGGAACGCGATCAGGTTTTGAGTTGGAAATTACGGGACGAATTGCCAAAACGGTAAGTGTTCCGGTGGTTGCTTCCGGCGGAGCAGGCTCTGCGGGACATCTTCGCGACGCTTTCGTAATCGCCCACGCCGACGCCGCCATTGTTGCCGGAATTTTACACACCGGTCTCACTACAATTTCAAAACTCAAAAAATGTTTACTCGAATTGAATGTCCCCGTAAGAATTGTTGAATAAAAATAGAGACCCAATCCATGTAGAGACGCAATGTATTGTAGAGACGCAATGCATTGTGTCTCTACAGTGCGCAATGCATTTAGAGACGCAATGTATGTAGAGACGCGATGCATTGCGTCTCTACGTACCGACAACAAACCACAACCTACACAATGTCAAACCCAAACCGCCAAGAGCAAACATTCCCCTTAATCTATGCCGATAATGCGGCAACAACCCGTATTTCCGAAGCGGTTCTGAGTGTGATGATTACCGTACTTAAAAACGAATACGGTAATCCGTCCAGTGCTTACCATTTGGGAGCGCAGTCCAAAAAACGAATTGAAGAAGCACGCCAAGAAGTTGCGGAGGCTCTTGGTGCTGCCTTCAATGAAATTTATTTTACCTCCGGCGGCACCGAATCCAATAACTGGGCAATTAAAGGCACCGCCATAACACAATTAAAAAAAGGAAAAAAACATATCATCTCAACCGCTTTCGAACATCATTCCGTACTCAATTCTTTGGAATCATTGAAAAAACAAGGTTTTGAAATTACCTTACTTGATGTTCCGCCCGACGGAGTTCTCCAAACAGAACAACTTACCGAATCACTTTGCGAAAACACAGGTCTTGTAAGTATTGTGCTTGCCAACAACGAAATCGGGACAATTCAACCAATCACAGAACTTGCAACAGTTTGCCGGTCAAGGGGAATTTTATTTCATACGGATGCGGTGCAGGCTGTCGGGAATATTTTGGTTGATGTTCGGGAGCTTAATGTTGATTTACTCTCAATTTCGGGACATAAAATTCATGCTCCCAAAGGAGTTGGGGCTTTGTATATTCGGAAAGGAGTTGAAATTGCTGCTTTTATGGACGGCGGAGCCCAAGAACGTTTTCAACGTGCCGGTACGGAAAATACGGCTTCGATTGCCGGTCTTGGTGTTGCAATTCGGGAAGCGGTTACCAACCGTCCCCAACGAACAGCTTATGTTCACGAATTACGGGAACGCTTTATTGATGGTGTTTTACGGATTGGCCGTTGCCGGCTTAACGGCAACCGAAATCAGCGGCTGCCGGGCAATGCTAATATCAGTTTTGAAAATGTTGAAGCCGAATCTCTCCTGTTCATGCTTGATATGCAGGGAATTTGTTGCTCAACCGGTTCAGCTTGTTCGTCAGGTTCCTTAGACGCAAGTCATGTCCTACTTGCCATCGGTTTGCCGATGGAATTGGCACGCGGTTCGCTCCGCTTCACCTTCTCAGACGACAACTCAACCAATGAGATCGATTACATCCTCACAAAATTAGATGCCGCCCTAAAAAAATTACGGGGAACATTGCCAATCGTGTAAAATTGCTGTAATATTTCACATCAGTTTGCTTGTTTGTACTGTTCATGTTAATGAACGTTGTTTAGGGAACTTCTAAAAACCTAATGTAAAAAATTTATTGTTAGAAGGAACGCGGTCGTCTCGACCGCATTTTTAGGAGTTTTTTGTAAAAAAACAGGGCA
>JAITIZ010000379.1 GCA_031279215.1 Planctomycetaceae bacterium | reverse complement strand
GCGTATTTTTAAGACTCCGAACCTCTTTTTAAAAGGTAACTGTCTGGTTTTTATTTTATCTCATTTATTAGTAATTGTCTATTTTGTTACTATTTCTGTAATGTGAAATGATACTGTTCCTTAATGAAATTGTCAACTTGTTTTGGCAGATTATTTTCGTATTATTTTCGTAAAGATTTCAGTAAAATATTATGGATTATTTCAGAGTTTGTAATATATCAGTGAAATATTTTTAAATTACTCTTACTTGAGTTTTCGGTTTTCGTTTTCGGTATTTGTTTTCAGTATTTATTTTTAAAGTATGTATTCATTAAAATCGCCCTGAAAGGGTAACCGGTATTAGCGTAGGGCAACGCCCTACGGACCAAATACAAAACACCAAAGGCTCTGTAAGGGCGATAGCGTAACTTCTGTATCATTGCTGTCTATTGCTGATTGCCCCTAACGGGGCGAATTCGTAAACAATTTTTTGACTCAAAAACAAATTATTCCACTGATATATTACAACACTCCTTATTTGATGAGAATCTCAGTGAAATTATTCTTGAGAACGGCAAACGATACATTTTGAAACGCAATCCTGTTTGGGCAAAAGAAATTTCTGACAATCGCGATTCAAAATTATCGCAACTACATAAAGGGAACTTCTAAAAACCTACCATGTAAAAATTTTGTCCTTTGAAAAATAAGGACTAACTAATGAATTTTTGGATAAAATATTAGGTTTTTAGAAGTTCCCATAAGAGATTAAGGAAATTCCACGGAAATATTACCATTAATTTACAAAAAAATATCATTAATATCTTGCAATATTTTCAAAATAACGTATCTTACAATATCCTATCATTTGAAAATTTGGTACTGTATTGTAGTAATTCAAATTTTCTGAAAAATGTGATAGGCAAAAATAATAGAATTGATTATGTTGTAACCGTTTCGTATTTGCTGATAAAAGTTAGTCTGCTAATTAAAATTTGTTATATCATAATTGATAGAAAATACTTTTTCGTTTTCCAAAACATTTCCAAGATATTTCCAAGATATTTCCAAAAACAATTTTTTACCTTGTGAGGTTAAGGTAACTTCTAAAAAACTTGTTTCCTATAAAATCCGCTTTTTGAAAACGAGGGATTCACGGGAATTTTTAGATGAAATACTAAGTTTTTTATGAAGTTTTACAAAACAATTATGAAAATTTTTAAAGGTATTCAATCAAAGATTCTTATTACGGTAATTGCTATGACTTGTTTGCTTGTGGGAATTACACTTACTGTAAGCACATTCGAATTCCGAAGTTTCGTTCATGAAAGCATGGATGAAAAAATCTTTGTGGTGGGACGCGATATCAAAAGGGAAATTGATATGCTCCGTAGTTTGACGTTGGAGCAAACCAAAGCAGTTTCCTATATGAAAACAATGGTTACAGCGGTAAAAAATAAAGACCGTGATACGATTTTCAAATTGTTTGATGATTACCAAACATCCAAGAAATGTGATTTTTTCACAATTGTCGATTCTAATGGAATCGTAATCGCCCGAACCGCCAATCGTCAGAAATTCGGTGATGAGTTGAGACAATTGGAAAGTATTAAATTTGTGTTGGAACAAAAAAAAGCCGGTGTTTTCTTTGAAAGTACGTCAACAATTCCGTTGTCGATACGCGGTACTGCTCCGATTTTGGATTCTGATGGAACGTTGCTCGGTGTGATTTCAAGCGGTTTCCGAATTGATACGGATGCGTGGGTAAAACATTTGAAAGAAGTGTTCGGTGCCGAAAGTACAACCTTTGTCGAAAAAACGCGCGAGGTTACAACATTATTGAAAAAAGATGGTTCTCCGGCGGTGGGAACTCAACTTTCTGATCCGGTTGTGATCAAAGCTATTTTCGAGGACAAAAAAGAATACTACGGTGAATCCAATATTTTAGGGCGGGAAATGCGGGTTTTTTATTATCCGATTGTGGCGGAAGGCGGTAAAGTTCTTGGAATTGTTTTTGCCGGAGTGCCGATTGAGCAATATACAACAATTGTTTTGTACAATATTTTAAGTAATCTCACGATTGTATTGATTGGGCTGTTTTTTTTCGTTTTGCTTCTTTGGCTTATTATTCGCCGGATTGTGGGGCCGATTCGTCAAATGACGGTTGCGGCAAAAGAATTATCGGAAGGTGCTTTTGAGATGGATTTGGATGTTCGCACGAATGATGAGTTGGAAATTCTGGCTCAATCTTTTAAACAAGTTGCTTCGTCGCTCAAAGAAAAAACTGAAGTTGCTTTAACGATTTCAAAAGGTGATCTTCGTGTTTGGGTTCCGTTAAATTCAGAACGCGATACTCTTGGTAATGCTTTAATTGAAATGCGTTATGCTTTTTATGATTCGATCAAAGACTTGAAGGCGGTTGCCGGTGCTGTAACAACTGAAGGTGAAAATTTAACGAATACCAATCAACGTCTTGTTGCCAATACGAATGAGAGTGCGGCGCAATTGAAGGATATTTCCGGATCGATCAGTCAGTTGAACACGCAGACGCGGCAAACTGCCGACAATGCCCGAAATGCCGAATCGCTTGCCAATAAAGCTCACAAGGGAACAACTGAGGGTCAAGGAAAAATGAGTCGAATGGTTGATTCGATGAATGGTATTACGAAGAGTTCGGAAGAGATCAAAAAGATTATTCGGGTGATTGATGATATTGCGTTCCAGACGAATCTTCTGGCGTTGAATGCGGCGGTTGAGGCGGCGCGTGCCGGTCAACATGGTAAGGGTTTTGCGGTGGTGGCGGAAGAGGTTCGTAGTCTTGCGGCGCGGAGTGCCAAAGCGGCTAAGGAAACTGCCGGACTTATTGAAGAGTCGATTCATCAGGTGAATATTGGAAGCCGTGTTGCCGATGAAACATCCGAATCACTCAATTCTATTGCGGAACAAGTCAATCAAGTTAATGAAATTATTGCTCAAATCAGTCACGAATCGGAAACACAAACCCAAAGTCTGAACGATGTTAATTCTGCTGTTTCCCAATTAAGTACTACGGCAGATGAAAATACAGTTACTGTAACAAAGGCTGCTGAAGCTGTTACCACTATTTCCACAACAGCCCGACAACTTGACGAGATTACAAAACACTTCAAAACAAACGACAATGGAAAAGTATCGAAACCCGAAAACTGGGATCAAAATTATATCCTATCGAAAAAAAAGATACAGTAATTATTTAGTATTGTTTTTATTTTTCCTTTCTTAACTTTTCGCTGGGGTGAGAAGTGCACAATCTAATACTTGCTGTAATCGTTTTTTTTTCGTACCTTTATTGTTATGGCGAAGTTCTCAAAACAATATTTTGACCGTTGCCATTTTTTCCGATTTTTTTCTTTAGGCAACTTCTAAAAGCCTAGTTTTTTATCCGAAAAAAAA
>JAITIZ010000712.1 GCA_031279215.1 Planctomycetaceae bacterium | reverse complement strand
CTAATGGTACCTATTTTCATTCGCTCTTTCGTTTTCTCATGACTGTCGAATAATTCCTGTAATGTCATGCCAAAACTATTAGAAACAAGACCAAAACGTTCAAGACTTCCACGAACACGGGGTGATAGTTCACTAATCCGATACAACAAATCTATCGGCAAACTATCGCCGCGATCACGGCAAGCAACTATTTCCGTTACTACTCGCGCTACACGTTCCGCGGCAGATGCAGTAAAACGCTTGCCGAGATACAACGTTTTCTGTTGACCGCCTTCACTAAAATTCAATTGCCAGTTACCCTGGCTTGTTTGGTAAGCTCTCATACTTTACCTCGCTTTCATAAATAGTTAAAATATTAAAAAGTTACGAGGCAATCCATTGCAAAACAATATCCTCAAATAGAAAACCACAAACCCAAAAAATAAAATGTTATACTTTTATGACAAAAAAGGAACCAAAATTGGACCTATTCACATCGAATCCCTAAAAAAACTTATTGAAACTAAAAAAATCAATCCTGATACTATTATTACAAATGAAAAAGGAAAAAAATGGAAAGCACGTGAAATGCCCGAGCTAAAATTTAATGAGCTAGAATTTTTCACCATAAATATTTTACGAAAAATGGTACCACACCACAAAAAACGCACTGAAAATAACACTTCAATCGAAAATAAAACCCAAACTTATAATAATATTGTAAATAAAATACCTGAACAAAATACCAATGCCCCAAAACAAACTCAAGTAACAGAACACCTAACTATAAATGACAAAATTCACGATATTACATATAATTCACTATCATATAAATATATTTATAGAACAAAAATAATCTGTAATGTTTTATCAATTTTTTTTCTTTATGGCGGTATTACAGGAACACTAATATCTTTCCTTTTATTGATACAATATACAAACTATTCTTACTTAATTCTTGTTGCTGGATTATTTGTAACTGTTTTTCTGTGGCATATTACAGGTTTATATTCTGACTTACTTACCTGGAAAATAAATATAGCCAATGACCTTAATAAAATAAAAAGCCGCTCTATTCAAGACGAATAAGCGGCTCCATGCCAAACAAAAAAATTTATTGGATATGTTTATCACATATCTAATGTCGGTTTATAACCTTTAACGTGTTTCTCTGAGTCAAACTCTTCAAGATGAATCAAACCGCCTCGTGTTGCATAAATATCTCGCAATAATTGCAACGCATAATCATCGTCATCTCGCGCTTGAGCGAACGAATAAGGCTTAGCTTCCCAAACCGGATGCATCGTTAAAATAAAAACAGCACCATCACGCTCAACAAGTCGGCACGCCTCCGCGTAATTCCAACCGAGCATCTTAACAAAACGTGCATTTGAAATATCATTTTTCAAATCTTCAATAAATTCTCTTAACGTTACTTTAATAAATACTTCCGGTTGATCGCGTAACCAATTACCCAAATCAACATCAACAAGATGTGCTATAGTTGTTGCAAGCGGCTCACCCGTACTCGCATTCACCACGAGTGTCCATGCATGGTAAAATGTTTTACGCAAACAAACGGCATAAAGTTTTTTCTCACTCATGTAAAATCTCCTTTTAAAAAGTAAAAATAATTATCGAACAAAAAATCAATAACCGCCGCCGTCATCATCGTTTTCCATACTACGATAAAAACGATCTTGCCGACGTTTATGGTCTGGAATGATCACTGTACTGGATTCACTTATTGTAGCAGTATCTTCAAAAAAAGGATCACTACCTTCTTCTGAACCATCGGGACGCCAAAATGTGCCGCCACGATCTATATTATTACCGGGAACTTCATCATCTATCGGTGCCAATCCTAATTCTTCTTCACTCTCTTGTGATGAACGATACATCTCGTTTTGAATACGTAAAGATTGATCTTTATCAACTTGTGCGTAACGACAAATCAAATCACGTTCTTTTAAAAGACGTTTTTCTTCTCGAGACATCTCTGAACGTTCACGAAAATTACGCCGATACTCTAATTCACGACGTTCACGCCCTTCACGCATACGGCGATCTTCCAATATACTTTGAAAATACGACAATAACAATATCACAACTACGATACCTAATATAAGCTGGTAATATTGATAAAATATTTGAAATAAAATTTGTTTCAAAGAAACAAATATTTGATCAAAATTAATAAACGGCGCAACAACAAGCTTCGGCAAATCGTCCGATTCCGCAGCAAACACTATACTACCAAAAAAACAAAACAATAATAAAAACAATAAAATCCGTTTCATAAAAGTATCTCCATAACAAAAAAACGGAAAGCCGCCTATAAAAGCAGCTTTCCAGAAATTCATTTCTTATTGCCGCATCCACAATCCGAATCTTTCGGTGCTGTACTCGGTTTAGCAATCAATGGAGATCCAGGAGCGGGTTCAATTTTAAGCGGCTGTAATTCCGATTGATTGCCAGAAATGTTAGGGGCACGAAAAACTACTTTCTCCGAACCTTTTACCGAAGGTAACGACTGAACGAGCTGATCTTCTATTGCCAAACCTTCCGGTGTTTGACGAATACGTTTCACCGTTGGTGCTTTACCTGTTCCAGACTTAACCCTATTAGGCGAATCTTTCGTTGGTAACTTTTCGGATGTTTCCACTACCGTAGGAGTCAACGTTGGCGATGCGATGGACGCCGGAACGCTTGACTGAGGAGCTGATGTAATCTCAGGCATAACCGCAGACGATTGAATTCCAGACCTTCGACCAGAACTGTAACCAAAATGATAAACTAAAGCTAAGACAATGGCCGGGAAAGCAATACGGTACAAAAACTTTTTCATTACTTGACTCCTTTTATGCTATCTTCGCTCGTGTACCTAAAACACTCTCAGAACGCCCTGATACTGGTGTTGGGGCAACGCGATCAGGTTCTTTAGGTACTGACGTTGATAATGTTTCAGGCGTTACAGAAACCAACATAGGAACCATTAACTGAATTTGTTGACCACCCTGAGTACGTTCCGAGCGGCTCGTTACACCAAGCTCAAAACGAACGTAACTACCACGCTGGGGCAACTTCTGATAAAGCTCCGGCGAAAGACCGCTAAATAAGTGTAAACCACCTTGCCACTTAATCGCTACACGCAAAAAGGTTTGACGATTCATCACAGTGGACTTCTTTTCTTCAACGACACCAGCTCCGAATATCCGAAGACCGGCAACAAATTGCTCCGCAGAAAAATCCGATAAACGTTTCTTCTCCTCCGCAATCAACCCTATAGAACCATTATAGGCGTTATAACGTACGCGACCTTGTACAAAAAACGCTGTACCAACTTCAGGAGGATTCAAAGACTCCGATTCACTCACTTCTACGGAGAATTGACCGCCTAAATACTCGAAACGATAAATCGGATTGCGTCCGTCACCTTCGGGAATATAAACACTCACAAATGTGCCATAACCGCTAAAACGAACTCCTAACATAATCTCTTTGGCGTCTAATGCCATAACTAAACTCCCTTAATAATAAATTTTAACGTACATAAACAAACAAACAAACTATTTTATCTCGCGGACACGTAACCAGATAGTCAACATATCTGACATCCGGGCAGTATCTATTGAGAATAAACCAAACACTTTTGATGCATCTTTACGCTTCAAACTGCCCGCGTAAACCACACCGCCATCACGAATCAAAAGACCAGGTGATTTTAAGACACTATGACTTTTCGTAGGAACCGGTGATGTTTTATCGGTTTTATCAAACGCAGATACTTCCAACTCCATATCGATGGAATAACGTTCATCGGAAACTCGGCTCAAATTCAAAGACAATATTATTCCATCGCTAAATTTATCGTAACCTGTTGTTTGAACTACACCGCTTTCACTAACTGCTTTACGTTCACGAACCACTTCATTACCTACTTCAAACAATGCTTTACGACCTTCAGATAAAAGTAAAACAGGACGTGTATCTATAAGAACACTACCCAATTTCGCATCAGCACTAACAAACATGGAAAATAATTGTTCCACATTAAAAGCACTTGAAAATATATCAACACTATTGAAACGTAAATCCGCTGTCAATTGCAAAAAATCATCTTCATTTACCCGTATAAAATAAACTTCAGCAAGATAAGAACGTTCAGAACGTGTACGAATATCCTCCAAATCTGTTACTATTTTACGGATGTTTTCCAATGTATCGCTTATCCATACAAAAGAACCAATTATTGTACATTTACCATGCTCCGTTGTAAAAGCTGACAAGGACTCCTTCAATTCCTCCCGACTTACTGGAGGAATACGAACAACGGCGGTTACTTTATCACCATTCTTATATTCGCCAAGATAATAAACTCCTGAAATCTCCGCCACACTAACTTTACAACGACGCGCTACGATTCCTAAAACATCATATAACGACTGCTCTAAAAACGTACCATAAATCAACTCATTTTCTATTACAGAATCCCACGCTATCGGTTTATTGGTCAAGTGCAAGCGGAATTGGCGCGCTTACTGTCAAAAACATTCTGTTTTTTTATACTATTTTTGTTTTAAGTTTTTTTATTACCCC
>JAITIZ010000375.1 GCA_031279215.1 Planctomycetaceae bacterium | reverse complement strand
GAATTACCTATTTTGGTACGTACTCCGGTAATTCCCGGTTTTAATGATTCGCCGGAAGAAATTCACCGCATTACTGAATTTGTAAAACAATATAAAGATACCGATCATGAATTGTTACCATATCACCGGTTTGGGGTACAAAAATATTCTTTTCTCGGAAGACCAGAAGGAATGGATATAAAATAAACGTAACAATTCACTGCTGTAATTAAAAGGTAAGCGATGCTTCGACTCAAGATTTACCAACTTTTTGATTACTCGACAATTCGAATAAAAAACTCCTCTGACTAATTACAAAATATTAAGATTGCGCTAAATTTTAGATTTTTTCTTATGTTCACTGTAGTACCGCCGCAAGGTAAAATTGTTTATTAACCGTTTCGGTTTTCGGATATTCAACGGTTCGGGTGACCAACCGATTGAATGGTCGCATGGTAGATCGGTAATCTACAACGGGGATGCTCACTTACTAAGCATCATAAGGAGAAAACAATACCATCGTTTTTTGAAATCGTTTTACGAAATCGTTTTACGAAATTGCTTTACGAATTTGGAAAATTCGGGCAATTTTTTCAGAACCAAGCGAAGTAATATTACCGAGAGTACGGTGTTTCACCTTGCCGCCTTCACGATAAGTTTCGCGAAGGAGGTAGGTCGGAGCAGAAGCATGATTATAAATTTTGGCAATGTGCATGGCTCTATTATGACTCATCATCAATATTTTTCAATAGGGTAAAAATGTTTTACATGGCTATGTTGTTCAAATCAAAATTTGATGTATCTCCTGATTCAATATAAACTTAAAACAAAAAATAAGACGATTTTATCCAGAACTTCAGTTTAAAAATTTGGTGATATTTCAATGGAGTTTTTGTTTTTCTTTTTGTAATTGTTTATATTTTTTGTATTGTATTTTCAAAAAATACTTGTTATCAACATCGAAACGGGAATATGTTACGCAACCCGTAAAACACGGCTGATAAGTCCGGCGGTGGCTTCGTCTTGAGTGTGCATCATTTTGACATTTGTTTCGACGGCACGGGAGGCAACAATCATTTCGATCATTTCAGTTGATGGATTTGTTGCCGACATTTCAAGATGCCCTGAACGAATGCGAGGACGTTCGGCAAGATCAAGATTACGATATTCTCCTTCAATTCGGTAAACATTTTCACCGGTTTTGACCATTTCTTTCATATTAAGCGGTTGAACCAAAGCAATTTGTTGAACTCGCCCGATTCCTTGTTCATGCACCACACCATCATCAGTGATATGCCATGTTTTGGAATTGGGATCAGGCAACATGACAGCTTCTCCCTCAATATCAAGTAGTTGGAACCGGCTGCGTCCCCACTCGGTAACAAACATACCGTTTTGATCAACTTGAAAATTTCCGGCGCGGGTCAAGAATATTTCACCATTACTCATGTCCCGAACCTGAAACCAACCTTCACCCTGAATCGCAAGATCAGATTCAACCTCCGTCGGAGAAATCGGTCCCTGCTTAAATTCCGTGTGAGTACCAATCGTGTGAACCCCGCCACCAATATCTGTAATATAACCCGTTCCAAATTCAATCTCGCCAATAGCCACCGATTCCGTATGACGTGCCATTTGAAGAGCTAACTCCCGTTTGAACCCCGGTGTTTCTAAGTTCGCAATGTTATTCGCTATCGTTTGCATCCGATATTCCTGAGCCATTGCGCCTTCAGAAGAAATGTATAAACCGTATGACATGGCAATTCATTAAACTGTTAAACGAAAACCGTTAAACAAATAAACATAAATAAAATAGATAAAATATGATTTTGTCCTAATTTTGTCTTAGACATAAAAAGTTATATTTATATCGGTTATTTTGAGTTTTCTGATTAAATAATTTAGGCAAAATATTTAGAAAATTCCTAATATTTATGAGTTGGCATGAAGTTGTTGTTTAATTTAGGTAGATTGAGTAAGTTAAGCAATGGCTCTTTTACCGGTTTTCAGCTCGAAAAGTTGAATATGTTTAAAACAACACGCCCCAATGTAGTAATCACAGTAAAGTAACGGCTTTCATACTTACAACATACTTACAACATACTTACAAAAAAACACCGTAGCTTGGGACTTTGTGGTTAGACGGAAAATTATTTGAATAATATTTAATTGATGTGGTGAAGGGAAAATACAAGAGTTTTACACGAAAAGCAAGTTGTGGAGTTGGTATTCAAGCTTACAATTAGTCCGAAAATATGAAAGAATCTGTTTTTCGGAGGAAAACTTCCAGAAAATTTTTAAAAAATGAAAAGACTCCACTTGATATTGAGTGGGGTCTGTGATAAACTTTGAAAATATTATTGTATTGCGTAACGTTTTCTTGCTGTTGTTGTATTGCGATAAACGTCTCGTAATGAGTTCAATGAAACCTTGTAAAATAAGGAACATGACGATGAAAAACTTTGTAGGAAACACTTTGAAAAATTCCCCGAAAAATTTGGTGAAAAGTCCAATGTTAAAATGGGCAAGACAGGGGGGGGGGGGCACTCTGTAGTGGAAAGTTGATAACGGATAGTGGAAAATTTTCACGTTCTAAACTCTTTCCTGTAAATTTTTTACAACTTCTCCGTTCTTCACCATTCGGCTTTACCTTGGTCGAACTTCTTGTGGTGATTGCGATTATCGGCGTGTTAATCGCACTTCTGTTGCCGGCCATTCAAGCCGCTCGCGAAGCCGCTGCCCGAATGAATTGTCAAAGTAACATGAAAAATGTTTCGTTGGCTTTTCAAAACTATCATGACACTCAGGAAGCATTCCCATTGGGTGCAGACCGAGACACAATGGGAACTTGGGCAATGTATGTTTTGCCTTTCATTGAACAAGGAGCGTTGTACTCTTCTTACAATTTTCGCCGAGCCTACAACAATAATACTATCGATGCCGGTTTTTCAAAAGGAAATCAGACTTTACTCTCGTATCTTCGTATTCCTGTCTATACTTGTCCGTCCGATGGAGATCGAAAATCAACTTACAGTAATTACATGCACCATAATTTAGTTGTCTGCATGGGAAATGCCGCAATATATCAGCCAAACGATCCCGGAACATCAACAACTTCAACACAAGGCCGCGGTTGGGCAGTTTATGGAGATGTTACCCGCCTTCAAGGCGCAATGTTTTGGGGCGGATGCCGCCGTAGCAGCGATGAAGTTACATGGACGCTTGGTTATAAATGGGTTTCTCTTGCAGAAATAACTGACGGACTTTCCAATACAATTGCTCTTTCCGAAACAGTACAAGGTGAACGAAGCCCTTCCGCACAAGGAGCAGGAACCATTGATCTTCGCGGTTTAATTTGGTGGGGAGAAGGCGGACAGTTCACCACTTACCGTTCACCAAACACAAGAACAGCGGATAACGTCCAGTACACAAACACAACCTATTCCGGCGGCGGAACAATGCACAATCCCCGACATCCTATTGCGGCAACTTTATCAAATTCCGTTACTATTATGACGGCACGGAGTTTTCACCCCGGTGGAGTTAATGCGGCATTGGGAGACGGATCGGTTCGGTTTTTTTCCGACACGATTAATATTGACACTTGGCGGGCTTTGGCAACAACATACGGCAGCGAAATCGTTGTACCCTAAACCCCAAAATATCAATACGTTCTAAACAATCTTTATATCAACAATTTTCAAATATTAAGGAGACTTTTTATGAAAAAATGTTTTAGCCTTTTTGGTTCGGGTTTTACACTTGTAGAACTCCTTGTCGTGATTGCGATTATCGGAGTGTTAATTGCGTTGCTTCTTCCCGCGGTTCAAGCGGCTCGCGAGGCAGCACGAAGAATGACTTGCTCCGACCACTTGAAAAACATCGTGTTGGCAACTCATAACTACCACGATACTTACAAAACACTTCCGCCTGGCGCTAAAGGAGATGTGCGTCTCACTTGGGCATTGATCATTTTGCCCTACATCGAACAACAAGCATTGTATTCCTCGTACAATATTAACAGGGATTACAATAATAACACGGTTGATTCCGGTTTTGCCCAAGGGAATATAGACTTGTTAGCCCATTTGAGAATACCGATTTATTCCTGTCCGACGGACGGTGATATTAAATCAAGTTACAACAACTATAAACATCATAACTATGTTGTTTGTGCCGGAAATGCCGCGATTCCCAATCCAGACTACAGCAATGTTTTGACAACTTATTGGACGAATATTCCGTTCAGTTCAACACCGTCAACAGTGGAAGTCGAAGCCAAATGCGGAATGTATGCTATTGGCAGTAAAGCCGCAACGATTAGTGTCAAAATGACCGAAGTCAGTGATGGACTTTCCAATACGCTGGCTCTTGGCGAAACAATTCAAGGGGAATGGACAGAAAGCGGAACGAATGATTTACGCGGATTGATTTGGTGGGGAAACGCAACCCATTTCACCGGTTATCTTGGTCCTAATTCTAAAACCGGAGATCGTTGTCATCCTAGTTTTTGTACGAAGACATCGCTCGATGCGGAAAAGTTTCCAATCGGTCCCGCACCGGCTAATCATGAACAATATACTGCTTCTCGAAGTTATCATTCGGGCGGTGTTCAAGCCGCAATGGGAGACGGCAGCGTCAAATTCCGAAGTAATAACATTAATATTGATGTTTGGCGTGCATTGGCAAGTTCACGCGGTGCAGAAAGTGTCAGCGATTAAATTTACATGAACCCTTTTTATTGTTATAACAACAATTTTACTATTACAAAAACTATGAACAAATACATTTTATTTTTACTTGTTAGTCTTCTGAATATTGTTTTGGGCTGTGCCGATTCCAATCCGCAAAACCGATTGAAAATTGAGGGCGAAATAACGCTCGGCGGGAAACCGGTTAATAACGGAAACATCGAATTTGAACCAATCGGTAACCAAATAGAACGTACTCACTCAGGATCAGTAATTACCAACGGTAAATATTCTATTCCTGCGGCTCAAGGTCTTTCAGCCGGAGAATATCGGGTACGAATTTCCGTGATGGAAGAAGTTCCCGGTTCCCGTGTTGACAATCCCGATCCGATGTTGTCCAAAGTCGAATATCAAGACACCGCTCCACCGGAATTCGGTAACAAAACAATTCAAAAAATTACCGTTGAAGCCAATAAGGTGAATAAATTTGATTTCAAAATGTAAAACCGCCAAGCAACCTTTACACCAAAAAATAAAGTAACTGGTAATATATCAGTAGAATTTTCGTTAAAAGATAAAAAACTTAAAGTAGGCGACCGTAGGTGAAAGCCTTTCGCCGAAGGATTTTTATCCGCGGTCGCAACGGTTGATCCGGTTTTCCAATTTCCATCCGTCAACAGGGTCAAGTCGGCTATTGCCGACGCAATGGCGGGTGAAAGCCCTGCGGGTGAAAGCCCTTTGGCGAAACATTGCCTACCTTTTAGTTATTGCTTTTTCGATGGTTCACACGAAAATTCCACTGATATATTACAAAAATTCTGTAAAATCTGTTTATCTTGTCAAAATCCGTTTATCCTATCAAGAAACGAAAACCGAATGGTTAAGTGTTTAGCCTTCATCTTCTTCGCCATAGGTTGTGTAATAATACGGAGTTACTGCGGCAAATTCTGCCCCGCAGGTGTCCACCATTTTTCGGACGGCAACAATACCATGTTCTTGACGTTGCCAGCGAACCCATTTTTCTGTTGTTCCCAAAATTTCCGCAAGCCGATAATCCGAAAAACCGAGCCGTTTCAAATACAACATTTTTTGCGGAGTAATATCATCAAGCCGGCTGCCTTCAAGTTCAACCTCCACCTGAACAAGTTCCAATATCTGTTCCAAAAACCACGGATCAATTCCGGTTAAACGATATAAGTCTTCGATTTCCGCTCCTTGCCGCAACGCCGAAGCAAGTTGGTAAAGCCGATCGCGTGTCGGAATACCAATCTTTCTGTACAACTCGTCAAGAGAAAGAACCGAATCGTCAGCACTAAATAACCCAAAACGACGATTCTCCATTGACCGAATCGTTTTATGCAATGCCTCCTTGAATGTCCGACCAATTCCCATTGCCTCACCAACAGACTTCATCTGAATCGACAATGTTTCATTACCTTCCGGGAATTTTTCAAACGCAAACCGAGGAATTTTGACAACAACATAATCAATAGTCGGTTCAAAACAAACACTGGTTGTTTGTGTAATTTCATTACGCAATTCGTCCAACGTGTAACCAACAGCAACTTTGGCAGCAATTTTAGCAATAGGAAAACCGGTGGCTTTCGAAGCAAGAGCAGAACTCCGACTCACACGCGGATTCATTTCAATAACAACAAGCCTGCCGGTTTGAGGATGTTGAGCAAATTGAATATTACAACCGCCGGTTTCCACACCAACCGCACGAATAATCTTAATCGAATCATCCCGCATTTTCTGATATTCGCGGTCAGTCATCGTCTGAACCGGCGCAACAGTTATCGAATCTCCAGTATGAATACCCATCGGATCAAAATTTTCAATCGAACAAACAACTACAACATTATCGTTTTTATCCCGCATCATTTCCATTTCAAATTCTTTCCAACCTGCAAGAGATTCTTCGATAAGAATTTCATGAACCATACTGGCAGAAAGACCGCCATTAACAATTTTCTCAAATTCTTCTCGGTTGTAAGCAATTCCGCCGCCGGTTCCGCCAAGCGTAAACGCCGGACGAACAACACACGGTAATCCTATCACTTCCAACGCCGAAAACGCCTCCTCATAACTCCGCGCTAACTCGCTCTTCGGAAGATCAATACCGGCATTGCGCATTGTTTCGCGGAATAAATCACGGTCCTCCGCACGACGAATCACATTATGATCGGCACCAATCATTTCAATACCAAGTTCGTCAAGAATTCCAGTCTCCGAAACCTGCAAAGCAACATTAAGTGCAGTTTGCCCGCCAAGTGTTGGTAACAATGCATCTGGACGTTCCTTTTGAAGAATAGCGGAAACATATTGCGGCGTAATCGGTTCAATATACGTCCGGTCAGCACCAACAGTGTTGAATACCGCCGGATCCGTCATAATTGTTGCCGGATTGGAATTAACAAGAACAATCTCATAACCCTCTTCACGTAACGCTTTACAAGCTTGCGTTCCCGAATAGTCAAACTCACAAGCTTGCCCAATAATAATCGGACCCGCCCCAATAATTGCAATCTTTTTAAGATCAGTACGTTTAGGCATAGAATTAATGATCCTTTTCAGTTTTTCTATTGTTCAAATACTTGAATACGTTGAATACAAAGAAAAATACCAAACAGCAAAATATAAATAGAAATAAGAAAAAACCGCCGCCGCATAAACTATTATTACCTTGTTCCCAATGGAGATAAAAATATAAATATTAACGTTAATTGTAGTCTAACATTATTTGTAATAAACACAAGAAGTTTTTAGAAGTTCCCAAAAATAAAATAGACGATTATCCAAGAACACGTTTTGCTTCCAGAAAAGAAGTCAGACCTGTTTCTATGTTGCGGACAACACTGTTAACAAGCGGTATCATTCCTTGTTCCTGAGCCGATTGTTGAATAATTTTTGTTGCGCTGCGTTCCAGGATGGTACGGGCGATCACTTCGTTTTCGAGCGGCAAGATTTCCGCAACAGGAATTCGTCCCGCATAACCGGTTCCGCCGCAAACGGGACAACCGTAAGGTTCAAAATATTGTTGAACCATTAAATTTTTATCTTGTAATCGGATTTTCAATTGTTGTTCTATTTTTTTTGCACACGAACAAAGCCGTCTCAATAGTCTTTGGCAAAGTAAAAAGGCAATACTGTTCCGAAGAACAAACGGTTCGATACCGAGTTCCAGAAAACGTCCGATGGATTCCGCCGCACTACCGCCATGAAATGTACTGATCAAAAGATGTCCGGTCAACGCCGCTTGAAATGCGGCTTCTGCTGTTCGCCGTTCCCGAATCTCGCCAACCATCAATACTTCCGGGTCTTGCCGCATCATATATTGTAACATTCTATCGAGTGAAAGAGTGCGGGATTTTTCATTGCGTTCTGTTTTGTCGGAATCGGGACGTGATGAAACTTCGATTTGCGCTACACCGTCAATTGCATGTTCGATTGGGTCTTCCAATGAAACAATACTGCGGGGTGTTTCACGGCAATGCGCCAATTCACGAAGTAATGCATAAGCGGTTGTTGTCTTACCGCTTCCCGAAGGACCAACAATTAAAACCGCACCGCTTCGCCGTGTGATTACTTCATGGAGCTGTTGTTGAACCGGTTCTTCAAAACCGAGCGATTCAATTGATTGACACTGATTTTCCGGTGAAAAAAACCGAACAACAATTCGTTCACCAAAAAGTGTGGGAGCGGAACTGATCCGCATTTCCTGGGTGATCCCTTCAATCCGTCCGCTTCGCACTCGTCCTTCCTGAGGAACATCAACTTTATAAGTTAAAAGTCCGGCAAAAACTTTGAGCCGTGCTGCAATTTGACTGGAATGTTCCAACGGTACACAACCAAGAATATGCAAGACTCCATCAATACGAAACCGTACCTCAACACCATTACGACCCGGTTGAAAATGAATATCGCTTGCAGAAAACGCCGCAGCACCGACAAGAATTTTATCAATCAATACAACAATGAAATCTTCCGATTGTTTCCGCGATTCCCGAAACCATGTTTCAAAATGTTCTGCTATCGTTTGTAACATGGTTTATTAGTTCCTCAGGGACTAAAAAAATATTGCGGAATTTCAACTAAACCAAAACATTACTGATATAGATGCCAAAACTCTTAATTGATTATACGTTCCAATAAAAATTTCGCTGAAAACATTATTAACATTACGATTTATTTAATTTTGACATTGGGATCTAATTTTTTCTTGGAATTAATTTCTTTGTTAACAGCTTTCAGGTCTTCGGTTGTAACTTCTGCGATGGCATTCGGGTTAGGTGCAATTGCCCAATTAACCGCTTCTTCGTTTGGATTTCCGGGATTAAATGGAACTTCTTTGAAGACGGCGTGCTGAAAGATCATGTCGATTACTTTTCGTTCAATAATTTGATTTCGGATGATATCCATTTCGCCTGCCTTTTCGATTTGGGCTCGCAGTCTTCGCGGTGACTGCCCGCTTTGTGCGGCGATAAGTCCGATTTCCTGATCAATATCTTCTGCGGTATCTTCAATATTTTCGATTTCGGCGATTTTTTCAAAAATAAAATGCTCTTTTAAGGAATGGGCGGTTTCGGTCATAATGTTTTGACGCAGAAAATTCGCCTGGGATTGAATTTGTTCTTGACTGTAACCGTTCCGTTGTAATTCAAAAATTTTCCGTCGAAATTCTCGTTCTGATTGACGTTCCAGCAATCTCGGCGGCAATTCCCAATCAACACCAACAATAAGAGTTTCGATAATTTGAAGCCGTGCCTGATGTTGTTGTTCGTGTTCCAACTGACGTTGCATGGTATCGAGAACCGCATCGCGAAAATCAGCTTCATTACTATAACCGCCAAGACGGTCCAAAAAAGCTTCGGAAAGAACCGGAATTTCCAATTTTTTGACCTCCAGAATTTCAAAAAACACTTCTACTGTTTTTCCGCGAAATTCAGGATTAGCAGCATTTTCTGTTAAGGTAACTTGTGTTGTTATCACATCACCTGGTTTGGCTCCGTTCAACAACGTATCAAAATTATTAATCGAACCATCGTGGAATGAAAGAATCGGACGAATCCGAATGGTTTCACGTTCAATCGAAGAAAGAACTTGTTCACCGGATTTGAAGGTTAATTTTGTTTCAATATAATCATCAGTTTCAGCGGGTTCATTTTTATGTTTGAGTTCGCCGTGATTTACCAAAAGCTGTTTAATTACATTATCAATATCCGTGGAAGAAAATTTCCGTACAGGTTTATCAAGTTTGAGCCCTTTCCAGTCGGGGAGATCAAATTCAGGGCGAACTTCAATTCCAAATTCGAAGGTGAAAGGTCCATCATCCGGCAAGGCGATAGAATCGTATTGAAAATCCGGTTCGCTGATGGGTGTGAAATCATCATATTGACTGATTTGTCTCAAAGCGTTGGTTATTAAGCTATTTTTCACCTGTTCGGAAACATCTTTTCTGAAACGTTTTTCAACGAGTTTTCGTGGAGCCATTCCCGGACGAAATCCGGGGACATAAGCTTTTTTTCCAAAATCGGTAAATTCTTTTTGGAAATAGCGTTCTACTTCATTTGGTGGAACGGTTACTTTAACACGGCGTTCACAAGAACTGATTTTTTGAATATCGGCTGTCAAAACCAACTCTTCTACGCCATCAACATTATCATCTTCAAAATTAGTCATTGCAATTAAAATAAAAAGAAAATCTGCATTATGAACCCGAATTGTTGGGACATATAATTGATTGTAACGTGAATAAAGTATTGTGATTGTGAATAAAAAAGCCCAGCCTTTTTGGGACTGGGCTTTGTATCCTGAACCGGAAAATCGCCCTAATGGTTATTAACCTGAAGAGCGGGCGAACGGGTTCGAACCGTCGACAACGACGTTGGCAACGTCGTGCTCTACCAACTGAGCTACGCCCGCAATAATTCGATAAAATAAAATTACCTATCTCATTAAATTATTTTCGACAAATTATAAACATCAAAATTTGATATTGCAAGCGGGGGGCAATTTTTTTCCTAGTGTTTACAGACCGGTGTGTTAAAATGGATAAAATTTCAACAAAAACCGTGATTTTAAGCAACAGACTTGTTCTTTTCAAATCTGTTTTTTCCGAGATTCTGTTTGTTCAGTAGATCAACCAATAATAAGCGTTTGTCAATTTCGCTTATAAATTTGCTTATAAAAATTTACCTAAAATTAACAACCAGCCTGTGAACACTAGGAAAAACTTGAGAAATAAAAATCATTTTTAGCAAAAGATAAATTTCTCATATTTTTTTCCTTTTTCCGATTTTTTTCTTGATTTCTTGCGATTTAAATGTAGAATATGGTTGTATGAATTAAAAGGATAGATATTGATAAAGTAAATTTTTGTTCTTTGACAATTAGATAATAAACAAGAACTATAACGATAATAGAGGACTCTTTGTTCCGTTAAAATCGTTATAATGCGAAAAATGTTGCGCTAAGCGAACATAACATACATTATCGGACGTAACAGAATCAGCCAAATAACTCTTAAAAACAATACAGAACAAGAGTTATACTTCACCTTCGACGGACACGGAAGTACAAGAGTCTTAACTGATCTTGCTGGTGCAATCATCGAACTCTACGCCTTTGACGCTTACGGTAACGCAATTGGTTTTGATCCCACAACGGCATTAACGGAATTTCTGTACAGCGGTGAACAATTCGATTCAAAAATCGGACAACAGTATTTACGGGCAAGATATTACGATCCTGCAACCGGAAGATTCAACCGTCTTGATCCGTTCTTCGGAAATCTGAATGATCCACAGAGCTTGCATAAATATTTGTACACTCATGCTGATCCGGTCAATGGAATTGATCCTAGCGGAAAGTTTTTAATTGGACTTTCATTGAGTATGTTTTTTGGAAGTGCGTTAAGATCAAAGGAGGGGGCTACAATAGGCGTTGGACAACAATTAATCCTTGGATTAGGAGCTGTTGCAGCTGGTAGTGGATTAGGATACATTATAGATCAGTTTGCTTATGAAAAAGGTGAATTTGGATATGCTAATACAACTTATGGAGCGCAATTAGGATTTGGGTTATATGTTGCAATGAGGCAAGGTAAATGGAAGGAAGCCTTGTCGGTTGGTGTGGCAGAACTCATTACCGATCTAATTCCACGAGTTATAATACATGCCTTGAATGTTCACCATTTTGTACCCAATCAATCTGCGGTCGCAGTATGCGCAAAACTCAATTTTTGAACAATTTTGGCGTTTTTTGAATATTATTGAAACGACAATCTTCTTCATTTCTTGTAGCACTTCTTAAAAATTGTCCCTAGCTCTATTATCGTACTGGTAATTTTAAGTCATTTCAAAGTTGGCTATACTAGGAGGTTAGTTTATAGTTTGCTTAATTTAAGGTCGGGGAGCCTCGAAAAAGGTTTGAATTCAAGTATTATTCCTTGAACTTGGAGTTTTTAGGATATTGAAGTGTTTTCATTAATCCTTTTCTCCTTAATTTCCTTAGTTATGAAAGGTCTCCCCATGAGTATTATTAGAACGTATCGCAGTGTTTCGGTCAATCAGGTGAATTTAGACAAGCTTCTTGTTGATCATGCAGGCGATCCACTTCATGTTGGTATTGATGTTGGTAAACATTCCCTTTTTGTCGTTCTTCGTTGGACGTCTGGGGGTTCGTCGTCGCCATCGGTGATATTTGATTCACCTTGGAAGGTGTCGTTGTACTCGGAGTTACCGTTACTTATATCCTATTTACGTCGTTTGAATGAGAATCGTTCGATGGTTATTGCGTTTGAATACACGGGTTCCTATTGCGATCCGCTTCGTCAATCGCTTCATGCGGTGGGTTTGACGGTTCACCAGGTTCGCGGTAAGGTGTCTCATGATTATTCGGAGATATTCGACGGGGTTCCGTCGAAACACGACGGCAAGGATGCGGCGTTGCTTGCGGATCTTGCGGCTCACGGTCATTCACGTCTTTGGGTTTGGCAAGTTCCCGAAGATTATTTGCGTGAGATGAATTACCTTGTTACGGGTTTTCTTCATCGTCAGTTGGAGTTAACGCGTTGTATTGGTCGCGTCGAATCGCTTGTTGCCCGCTATTGGCCTGAATTATTTTCGTTGCTCGGTACCAGTCAAGGGACAATGTTACATATTCTTAACCATTACGGCGGACCTTCGTGTTTACGTAACGATTCGGAAGCATTGCGTCGTATTTATCGTTTTTCCCGTTCACAGTTGGATTCCGAAACGATTAGCAAGATCATCGAATCCGCCCGTAATAGTCAAGGCGTGATTCAAACGCCGTATGATATTCGTTACGTATGTGAGATTGGCGGACGTGCGGTGACACTGCGTAACGAATTACGTCAGTTGGATAAACAATTTCAGGCGATGGTGTCGCGAGGTTCGGAGCAGTTACAACAAATGCGTGTTATTTTGGGCGCGGCG
>JAITIZ010000373.1 GCA_031279215.1 Planctomycetaceae bacterium | reverse complement strand
CGTCTCGACTGCACATTGCCTATAAAAAGTGCAGGCGAGACGCCTGCGTTCCTAAAAAAATGAGTTTTTAGAAGTTCCCCGAAAAAACAATAATTAAAAGGTAGGCAAATGTTTCGCCGAAGAACTTTCACCAACCGCCCGCCATTGCGTCGGCAATAGCCGAGACTTGACTGACTTAAATGCATACCCTTCATGAAACTTGAATGGTTGTGTTTAATCGGTTTTGCGGTAAAGCCAGCCCCGATGAACATCATAGACCCAACCAGATGACCAATAATGATAAACAGATTCTTCACGTTTAATTTCAAAACCGGTATTTTGACAAAGAGTAATCATTTCGTTATTATCCCGTTGCGTTATAATTGTACTGGACGGAATACTAAGAGAACTACACCAAAAATCACAGGCATTGAAAAGTCCTGCTCCAATTCCGTGATGGCGATGTTTTGAATCAACCGCAAATAACCCAATACGCCCTTCCCGTTCTATTTCTTTGGTTTCAGGATGAACACGTTTCGCGCAACGAATTGTCGCTAAACCGATGTGTTGACCTTCTTCATACCACGTCCAAATACTATCCGCTAATTCTTTGGTAACGGCATAATTGATCCATGTCAAAAAAAGTTGTTCGTAATGAGCCGAGAGTTCCGGATCATTTTTGAACCGCGTCATCATTCCCGATTGAATCGCCAAACGTTCCAACATCGGCGAACAAAATGAAGATGTATAAGATCGAACATGAGAATCAATAGAAGGAATATTGTCACTAATCAACTTCTTAAACACAATTTTTCTGTCATAACAAGGACAGAGAACATTATGAATAAAAAGTTTGTCAGGACCGTTTTCGCGAAGATTGATACAAATCAACCGAAATCGTTCACGCGCCGTTTGCAATGATTGCTCAAGTAATTCCTGAGAATATCCACTCGGAATATCAACATTCCCAATCGGAAATCCAAAAAATTTTGAATCCCATTCAACATAAAAAACAGAATAAGTCATAAATTCATTTTAATAATAAAAAATTAAAAATTTGTTAATAGTCCTTATTTTTTCGAGGAAATTGTTTTAGTGAATCGTTTTGTAGTGAATGAAATGATGCCGCATGCAGATTACAACCATTACGATAATAATTCCGCATGCGACACTATTCATTCACAAACTATTCACAATCAACCGCGTTTACGTTTTACTAATTTCAACTTCTTGTAAAATTCCTCAAAGGTATCGCATTTTGTAGCAATTCGTATGAGTTCTTGAAGGCGGTTAATGTCTGTAATCACATCGAGAGAATCACGAGCTGTTTCAGCAATTTCACCAAATTTCACATCCAAGATAGAGATAATCGCTTCTATCCGACCCTCTAATTCACCCAATACTTTTCCTTCGGCTCTCCCTTCTATTTTCCCTTCGATTCTTCCTTCGGCTTTTCCTTCGGCTCTTCCTTGTTTTACTCCGGTTGCAATGTAACGTTCTGCTAATGGAGACCACATAATTTTTACTCCTTTAAATGTTTGTTGAAGTTGTTGGTTAAATTGTTTTTCACCTTTTTGAGTTAAATGATAGTTGCTGTCAAAAACATAACACGCAAGAAGACGAGCAAATTTTCGATAATCAGGATCATCCGTATAAGGTTTCAACTCTTCCAAGAGTTCCTCTTCACGCAAAACCTCATCGATATTCTTACTCATTATAACCTGCATAATTCGCAACGCAATATAAAGTTCTGGAACATGAGGATCATGGGGTAATTCTTTTTTATTCTTATTCGACAAATCAAATAGGATTCCTTTTTGTTTGATTGTAAATTCTTCCGTCCCTTCAATTTTCTCAAATTCATCGGAGAGTTCGACCGAACCGGTAAAAATAACTTCACCATGATGGAATACCACCAAAATTATAGGAGAAAGCTTAAAATCTTTTGTATAAATTCCTTTTTTTTTCGCAGAATCAATCTCGGCTTTAACAATTTGAGCCTCGTAATAAAACAATTGGGACATAGCATGCGTATCGTCATAACTTTTGTGTTCGATAACGATATAGATTTTCACATATTTTTTTCGGTTTTTTTTGAGTGGAATTTCATAGACCATATCGGATCGGGTTTCCCGAAAGTTATCATCTCGAAAATGCCGGACTGATATTTTCAAATGGGGAATACTTAGTTGTTTTTGTAATGTGAGGGGCAACAAAAACAGAAGAAAAGAACAAGCCACTTTTTTTAATTGGAAAACCAACTCGAAAAAAGTGTCGTGAGTAACTAATGTTGTTGCAAACTGTTCTTCTATTGGTTTGTCCCAAGTTGGACGTAATTCCTGCTCTTCCGGCGAAACTGGGTCTTGATCTTGTGTAATTTGTGGAACCATTGTAATTCTATGTTCGGATTGATCAGTTGTTATTTTGAAGTGATTGGATTATTTTGAAGGTTGAGCGGGAGCGGATAAAGCATTAAGGAACCGGAATTGTATCAAGGATTTGGGTGATAATATCTTCACTGGTCATTTCCTCTGCTTCGGCTTCATAAGTCAGGATGATACGATGACGCAACACGTTGAACGCAATATCTTTAACATCTTGGGGTGTAACATATCCTCGTCCGGCAAGAAAAGCAGAGGCTTTGGCACCTTTCCCTAAAAAGATGGTTGCACGCGGTGAAGCTCCAAACTCAATCATCGGCTCTAACGATTTAAGTCCCATTGTTTCAGGAAAACGGGTTGCCCGAATAATTGAGAGAATATAATCTTTGATACTGTCGTCAATATAAATTTTTTCGGTAACTTGTTGCATTTCAAAAATATCTTTAGCGGAAATAACAGGATTACTTTTTGGTTGTTCATTTAGGAGTGCGCGGTCGAGAATTTTCCGTTCATCTTCGCGTGCCGGATACGAAACTTTGAGTTTGAGCATGAACCGGTCAACCTGTGCTTCGGGCAATGGATAAGTTCCTTCTTGTTCGATTGGATTTTGTGTTGCCATTACGAGAAAAAGTCCGGCTAATGGATATGTTTCGTCCCCAATAGTTACCTGGTGTTCCTGCATAGCTTCGAGCAACGCCGATTGAACTTTCGACGGAGCGCGGTTAATTTCGTCCGCAAGAACAAAATTAGCAAAAATTGGTCCTTTACGGGTATTGAATTTTCCTTCGTTAGGAAGATAAATCATTGTCCCGATCAAGTCTGCCGGCAATAAATCAGGAGTAAATTGAATACGTTGAAATTTTGTCGAAATCGCTTCGGCAAGAGATTTGATGGCTGTTGTCTTGGCGAGTCCCGGAACTCCTTCGAGAAGAATATGACCGTGTGTTAAAAGACCAATAAATAAACCATTGATCATAGCGTTCTGACCAACAATTGTTCGAGCAACCTCTGTTTTAAGTTGTTGAATTTTCTCTGTGTATTTCGCAACCAGATCGCTAATCATTTGAATATCGTTATTCATAATATTTTCCTAATATTAAATCTGTAATCTGTAAGTTTTTAAAGAATCCGATGAAAATTTTGTAACCATATTCAGTAACCGTCCCGAAAAGACAAACGGCAATAGTTTAGGGCAAGGTTCTACGTCAGCGGTACAAATAATCCGAATTTCGGGTTTAAAAATGGGTTATAGTGTGGGGATTATTATTTACTGATATTATAAATTGATTTTAGGCGGTTATCGGTTTCTTCGGCACGTTCATTACGTTTGACCTGTTTCCACAATTTGGAGAGTTCTTGGAGGGCTTTAATGTGTTCATTCCGTGCCGAGGAAAACAAAATATCTGTATGCATGTATGCCAAAATAGCTTCACGGGGTTTTCCTGCTTGTGCGTAAGTCGAACCGAGCGAATTATAGACCAATGATTGAAAAACCGAATCTTCATTTCCTGAATTTTTTGCGATTTCTTCCAATATTTTAATTGCTTCATCATATTTTTTTTCTGTTGTGAGACACAATGCCAAACCAACTTGGGCGATATTTTTCAAACGTTGTGCTTGTTCCGAGTTATCTTCCGACTTAATAACTATTTCAAAATTTTTCCGTGCGGAATCGGTTTTTTTTTCTGTAATTTCTGCCATTCCGAGGGAGACGGTTGCTTTAAGACTGTATTCTGACCATGGTGCTTTTGCTAATGCGGCGTATGATTTTTTAGCGTTATCGAACTTCCCTGCCTGAACCATCAAATCACCGTAAAGTTCACAAATTTCAAAATAATGATAACTATTTTTGTTATTCTTAATAAAATCGAGTAATGATTTTTCTGCATCGGCGAGATTTCCGAAACCGGCGAGTACTGATTTTGTTTTGGCGGCTGCGGTGAGATAATCGAAATCTTGTTTTATTTCGGGTTTGGTTAAAGTTTTCGGATCGACTTTTGCCAATGCTTCCAATGTTTCGGACATTCGGCTGCCGTCGAAGGCGGTTCGGGCGGTTTTCAGACTGGAGGGTTCACCGTCATATTCGGTCAAAGCAATAATATTTGCCGGAATTTCTTGTTTTTCACCTCTGACATCGATTGTAATTTTTTCTGCGTTGACGCCGAGAATTGTTCCAGAGAGATTTTTTCCCTTTCCTTCCTGTACTGTAATCCGATCCGCTGCCAAAAGAACAGAAACCGTAAAAAGAATCAATAGACCGGTAAAAAATCCAAAATACCGAATACCTTTCAACATTTTAAATCTCCTTTATTGAATTGGGGTCATTATTCAACCATTGGGTTGAGAAGAGTTTGGATCAAACTTTCGGAAAATAATTTTATCGGAAACTGATCATGATTACAAGTATATTTTTGGTGAAATTTGTTAGGGTATGTGGATAGTAGAGAGTGTCATTGTCTATTTTCGTCCGCAGATTACGCAGATTTACACAGATTTTCGTCTGCAGATTACGCAGATTTACACAGATTTTCGTTCACAGATTACACAGATTTATACAGATTTTCGTTCACAGATTTTCACAGATATTCGATCTTCGTGGATTTTCAAGGATTCTTTTTTGAGAGTAGGAAAGAACGACACAAACAAGGGAAGAATAGACAAAAAATACAAAAAATTATTTTGTAATCTATCAGTGGAATGTTTATTTTGTAATCACTCTTACGTGGTAAACCTCCGTCGTTAACGGCGTGGCTTGGCTCGCCATGATCTTTTTCCTACGCCCTGAAATTTAGTTGAGAGTGGAGAGTTGAGAGTGGAGAGTGTCGCATGCGGAATGATTACCGTTTTGGTAGTAATCCGCTTGCGACACTATCCACTCTCAACTTTCCACTCTCAACTATTATTCTGACCTTTCAGGGCGAAGACCTTTTTAAACTTAAACAATAATTCCACTGATAGATTACAATCTTTTCACGGAATACCTTACAGAGACTTTTATCAATGTAAAAGAAAGTTGACCGGAATTAGAACTTGAACCAAACCGAAAATAAAATCCAAACACCAATTAGGAAATCATTTTACGTACCTCCACCATAAAAATCAATACATGCGAAAATCGCTGGACGCAAATCTGCGTAAATCTGCGTAAATCTGCGTAAATCTGCGGACCAAAATAGACAATGACCCGTGAACTTGGTTATTAGAAATTCCCTACTGAATCATTACAAATCACCCAATAATATCGCCCAATGGAGTTCTCCATAATAGTGGATAGTGGATAGTGCCACAAGTGGAGTTATTGCCGTTTGGGTAGTAATCCGCATGCGACACTCGCCACTCTCCACTATCCACTCTCAACTCTCAACTATCCCTAGTTTGACGAATTGGGGGAAAAGTTTATTGTTCTTTTGTTTTCCGCCTTGCGGGTTAATGTTTTCGGTGTACAATGTGTAAAATTAAATCGCTGTATTTGTTTGGCGATTGCAAAAAACACAGTTCAAACAACCAACAGACAATTAAATCATGCCATACGAACGATTTACCGATAGAGCCCGAAAAGTAATGCAACTCGCAAACCAAGAGGCTCAACGGTTCAATCATGAATATATCGGAACTGAGCATCTCTTACTCGGTCTCATTAAAGAAGGAAGCGGAGTTGCCGCGAATGTTCTTAAAAATCTTGATATCGATCTTCGGAAAATTCGGCACGAAGTCGAAAAACTGGTTCGCAGCGGTCCTGATCTTGTTACGATGGGGCGATTACCGCAAACTCCGCGCGCTAAGAAAGTGATCGAATATTCAATGGAAGAGGCTCGGAACCTAAACCATAATTACGTCGGAACAGAACATCTTTTGCTCGGTTTACTTCGGGAACAGGAAGGTGTGGCTGCACAAGTTCTGATGAATCTTGGTCTCAGATTGGATGAAGTTCGGCGCGAAGTTTTGAATCTTTTAGGTCATGGAATTGACCCAAGTGATTTTGGACATGGAATTGATCCTATCGGAATGGATGATCACCCGCAACGAAATAGTAAATCTAAAACTCCGGCTCTGGACAGTTTTGGGCGTGATCTGACCGAATTGGCACGGCAAAAAAAACTCGATCCGGTTATTGGACGCGACAAGGAAATTGAACGAACAATGCAAATTCTAAGCCGCCGAACAAAAAATAATCCGGTATTGCTTGGTGAAGCCGGTGTTGGTAAAACCGCAATTGCCGAAGGATTAGCCCAAATGATTGTCGAAGGTCATGTACCGGATTTATTACAAAATCACCGAATTGTTGCGCTGGATTTGGCAATGATGGTTGCCGGAACAAAATATCGCGGTCAATTTGAAGAACGTATCAAAGCACTAATGAATGAAGTTAAACGGTTTCGGCGAATTATTCTGTTTGTTGACGAACTCCATACATTAGTCGGTGCAGGCGGTGCTGAAGGAGCAATTGACGCTTCCAATGTTTTGAAACCGGCATTGAGCCGCGGTGAAATTCAGTGTATTGGAGCAACAACCCTAGATGAATATCGAAAATATATCGAAAAAGACAGTGCTTTGGACCGCCGTTTCCAAATTGTCATGGTCGAACCGCCTAGTCAAGATGAAACGATTGCAATTCTTAAAGGGTTGCGTGATCGTTATGAAAAACATCATCATGTTAAAATCACAGATGAGGCGATTCAATCGGCGGTTGAACTTTCGACTCGATATATTACGGGGCGTTGTTTGCCGGACAAGGCAATTGATGTCATTGACGAATCCGGTGCGAGAATCCATCTCAAATCAATGACTTCTCCCGCATCACTCAAAGAACTAGACGAACAACTTGAAAAATTAAGTAAAGAAAAAGAATCCGCTGTCGGTAATCAAAACTTTGAAAAAGCGTTGGTTCTTCGTGACGAAATTGACAGTATTGTCCGCAAAAAGAAGGAAGCGTTGGAAAAGATGAAAGAAAATGTCGGACTTGTTGACGAACAAGTAATAGCGGAAGTTATTTCCAAAATGACTGGTATTCCGTTGACCCGCATGACCATCGAAGATACCAAACGTCTTATGGAAATGGAAACCGAATTGCATAAACGTGTTATCAGTCAAGACGAAGCGATTAAAGCTATTTCTAAAGCAGTTCGTCGAAGCCGGAGCGGTCTCAAAGACCCCAAACGCCCAACAGGAGCTTTTATTTTTGCGGGACCGACTGGAGTTGGGAAGACATTGCTGGCAAAGGCGTTGGCGGAATTTATGTTTGGTAATGAAGACTCGCTGGTTCAGATTGACATGAGCGAGTATATGGAAAAACACAATGTTAGCCGTTTGATTGGAGCACCTCCGGGATATGTTGGTTATGAAGAGGGCGGTCAATTAACCGAAAAAATTCGGCGCCGTCCTTATTCGGTGGTGTTGTTGGATGAAATTGAAAAAGCGCACACTGATGTTTTCAATATGATGTTACAAATTATGGAGGAAGGACGATTGACGGACAGTTTCGGCAGAAACATTGATTTCCGCAACACGATTCTGATTATGACCACCAATGCGGGAGCGGAAGCAATCAAAAATGAATCGGCGTTTGGTTTCCAAAAACCGACTGATGATGCGTCTTATGACAGTATGAAGGAACGGGTTCATGAGCAAATTGAACGCGTATTCCGTCCTGAGTTTGTGGGGCGTTGTGATGATATTATTGTGTTCCGGCATTTGACGGAAAAAGATTTGGGGGCGGTTGTCGAGTTGGAGCTCCAAAAGGTTCGTGACCGGTTGTACGAAAAAGGACTCAAACTTCTCCTTACTGACGAAGCTCAAAAACATCTCATTAAGAAAGGAAGCAATCTTGATTTTGGTGCCAGACCGCTCCGTAGAGCTATTGAGGGAAGTATTGAAGACCCGCTTTCCGAAGAATTACTCAAAGGGGAGTTCAACGGTAAAGAAGTCATCTCGGTTGATGTCAAAATGGTTGGCGATAAAAAACAACTCATTTTTCAAGGATTATTACTGGATGACCTCGCCGAAGAATCCAAAGAAAATCTCGCTTCACAATACAAAATTCTCAAACCAGCAAAAGATGAACAAAAAATAGTTAAACCAGAATTGGTCGGCAGTGTCAGTTAAAATTTGCACAACCATTAAAATAACCAAAATAAAAATCAATAAAAAATGTCGTAATATTTCATCGGAATTTTTTGTTCCGGGTCAATATCCGCCCCAAAAATATACACCGAATAATTTTGCCGAAAATGCCCGGCAGGGAAGTTGGAAAAATTCCGCTCCGCTTGTACTTCAACTCGATAAAACAAAAAGTGTAATTTTACTTTCCGACAATTTAGTTAATTACGCTGACCGTCCAAACAGCAGTATTGAACGGCGTGACGGCGGAATCCTCGCCGAAGTCAACACCGGAATCTGGGGAACAGTCAGCGATGCAACTTATGATTTCGATTTGTGTTACAACGTACTTCACGATGCACGAAAACTTCCGGCGGATGAGTTTGTAACACGATTACGCCGCTGGCTTCACGAACAACAGTATTCGGAAATTCCCGATATGTTACGGTTACGGCATGTTGAATCACACGATTCGCTCCGCGCCCAACTTTGGTACGGTACGGAACCGCATCGGTCAATGGTTGCATTAACTGCGTTTATTCATGGTATTCCGCTCGTTTATCACGAACAGGAAATCGGTCATTTTAATTCGTTTCAACAAATCTTTGAGATTCGAAAAGTGTTGCCGGAATTGAACGGCGGCGATGCGGATTATCTTGCGGTTGATGCTCCGCCGGGTGTTTTTGCGGTGTTACGAACCAAAGGAGACGACGCAACGATTGCTGTTATCAATTTTAACGGGACAAAAATTCCCAATACCGTACTCAAATTAGCGCGGGATAAACTGCCGGAAAATTTACGTTCTAAAAATCAACTTGAATATTTCAATGTTTATGATTGTGAAGCAAAAAGCAAAAGAGTTGGAAAAACTTGGGGCTAATTGATTTTTTTTCCAATTGTAGAAATTCTAAAATTCTTATTGATTTACCCGGCAAGGACTCGAACCTTGAATGAGGGAACCAAAATCCCTTGTGTTACCAATTACACCACCGGGTAATCTTCGAAATGGTCAATTACCAATTTCAAACAAAATAAGAATCCCAATTGTAATCTTTTGCAAATATTTGACAAGGGAGAGTGAAAAATTTCCTTTTTTACAATCATTCAGTAATTGCCCCGAAAGAACAACCGGCAATAGCGTAAGGTGTCTTAAAAGAACTTTTACCGCGTTGCCGTGTCCGCAACCGAGTTGAGGGGTTAATGGATTATCTGGTACGAAAGAGATGTCTGATTCCGATTATGCGTTGAGGCACGAACAAGGCTTATGGATTACCAGTACCAGAGTGGAAAAGTGGAACGACACCGCAGTCGCCGAACGATGTAAGCATCACGGAGTGAGGTGGAACGAAAATGGGGTACTCGCTATTGCTCTCCACGCCAGCAAGAAAAAAAGATTAACCTCCCAAATTAACTCAAATGTCCACACCAGTATGTGAACACGAGGAAAAAATTGGGGGAATATGTTGAGCCTTCTGTTGTTCACTGCAACAAGGGGCTTTTTTTATTTCTATTGGGGAGGAATGTTTCCGCTAGTTGCCAGGGAACGTTCCCCAGCAACGGCAAAAAAATTGTTCTCCGGCAATGTTAAGATAGATAATTTAGGAAATAAAAAAATAAAAAATCCATCTTCTCCTATTAGAAAGGAGAGGAAGTCAATTTTGTGAAGTTAGACGTGGAGTAATCTCTCCAAACCGCAGAATTATTCCCTTCACACTAGCGGCGCAGGGACTCGAACCCCGGACACGCGGATTATGATTCCGCTGCTCTAACCAACTGAGCTACGCCGCCTTCGGAATTTCTTGATGAAGTTCACAAAAAGGATAATCAAGATCGCTTTAGTGTATCAAATCGGTTTCGTTTGTAAATTGGGGGCAGTCTGGTTGTTCAAAGAACCGGTGTTTGGGTTCAAATGGGCTGAATAACCTTGTTTCATAGGTATTGCGGTTATGGTATGCCGGTTGCTTTAATTTTACTCGTCCTGTTGAAATTCTGCCAATATTTCGCCGAAGCATCGTTTACCTTTTAATTACAGCAGTGAATTGTTACGTTTATTTTGTATCCATTCCTTCTGGTCTTCCGAGAAAAGAATATTTTTGTACCCCAAACCGGTGATACGGTAACAATTCATGATCGGTATCTTTATATTGTTTTACAAATTCAGTAATGCGGTGAATTTCTTCCGGCGAATCATTAAAACCGGGAATTACCGGAGTACGTACCAAAATAGGTAATTC
>JAITIZ010000639.1 GCA_031279215.1 Planctomycetaceae bacterium | reverse complement strand
TCCTAGTGTTCACAGGGTGGTTGTTAATTTAGGTAAATTTTTATAGGCGAAATCGACCAACATTGATCATTGGCCGATCTGCTGAATAAACAACGTCTTGGAAAAAATAGATTTGAATGTAAACGAATTCTATTGCTTAAAATTACGATTTCTGTTGAAATTTTACCCATTTTAACAACCAGCCTGTGAACACTAGGTTTTTTTACAAAAAACGCCTAAAATGCGGTCGAGACGACCGCGTTCCTTCTAACAATAAATTTTTACATTAGGTTTTTAGAAATTCCCTATAACTATTTGAAAACCCCAAAACCGGTATTTCAAAAGTTATTTGAAATACCGGACGAAATCGGAATCATCAAAGTTGAATTACCAAAATTGAATTACTGAAAATACGTTGTCAATTCGATTCACACGGGGAATTTTGAAATTCGATACCGTAACCAAATTCAGGGCATCCGTATCCATAATAGGGATCAAGGTAACCATGCGGTTGTAGTCTTGAGAACAACCGTGCGAATAAATTCCGAAGAAAGGACGGACGGTATCCGCCAACATAACCGTAACCACAAGGATCACCATAAGACTCCGCATACGGACAAACCGTTTGTTCTACCGGATAGGCTTGACACGGCTGCGGCAAAATTGGAGCATTACACAGTTTGCGCGGTACCGGAGCATAAACCGGAGGGTGCGGCGCACAAGGCGGGCATGGCGGCGGGCAAGGATTGCACGGAGCAGCAACACACGGTGTGCAGGCACGACGAACAAAAGGACGTCGTAACGGACACGGACGATAAGGAATTGGATAACATCCCTGTACTGCTCCATTTTCAACAACCACGGACTCACTTTCTTCTGTTACAACAGTTTCTTGACCCACTTCTTGGCTCGCTTCGTCTGCTATTACCCTTATCTTAACCGGTGCATCTGTTTCCTGAGCGAAACTCACACCGTTCAGAATAAAGGACAACGAAAAAACAATGGCAAGAATCAACAACTTTTTCATCTGTTTTTCTCCTTCATAAAATCTGGAATTGCTAACATCGGAAACCCCTCATTCGATTACAACACGATATTGATAGACGATATTGATAGGAAATTTGGTTTCGACCAAATGTTTCCGACTTCCTAGTAACTAAATAGCAAATCATCATCGAAATGCTTTATGTATAAGATAGAATACAAAATCAGAAAAAACAATATATTATTTTAAATATTCTTACTTTTTTATTTATTTTGCCTATTTTATACCTATTTTAACGGCAGCATATTTATATCTTTACTTTTAAAAACACTCTGGAGACGGCTTGCCAAAAACGATAAAACTAATACAATCGTACAACAAAAGTTGTGTTGCGGGTTCACACCGTTTCGGAACTTTTGACCTAATTGTTTATTGGGGAACTATTTTTTATTCAAACAATACCGGTATTCCGTACCGGTTGCAAAGAATTATCAAATAATTATCACTATGGAATCAATCTTGGAGTTAACGGAAACAGATTTTGACTGGAATGTTTTGAAATCAACAATCCCTGTTTTAGTGGATTTTTGGTCTCCTTCTTGCGGACCCTGTCGAATGCTTATTCCTGTTTTAGAAGAACTTGCTAAAGAAAATGTCGGCGAAGCCAAAATCGCCAAAGTTAATATTGCGGAATTTCCTCAAATCGGAGCCAGATTTGGTATTGAAATGCTTCCGACTCTTCTTTTTTTCAACAAAGGAAATGTTGTTGAGCGGATGGTCGGTGCCCAATCAAAAAATAAATTACAAAACGCTTTAGATGAAATCGAGTAAAAAAATGAAATCAATCAGCACAAAATCAGCACCCGCTGCAATCGGACCTTATTCACAAGGTATTATCAGTCAAGGTTTTTTGTTCACTTCAGGTCAAATTCCGTTAGTTCCCGAAACAACGGAAATGCTCGAAGGTTCCATTGAAGAACAAACACAACAAGTTCTCAAAAATCTTGACGCTGTTCTCACTGAAGCAGGAACCTCGTGGAACCGTGTTGTAAAAACAATTGTTTTTCTAACGGATCTTGCCGATTTTAGCAAGATGAACGCCCTTTATGAAAAACATCTCGGTAATGCCCGACCAGCACGTAGTACAGTTCAGGTTGCGGCATTGCCGCGCGGTGCTAAAATTGAAATTGAGTTAATCGCCGAAGTATAAACCCGAAAATCTTACCGGATTGTTATGATTATTAGGGTTACGCCGGACGATGGTGTTGTATTATTTATGGCGTTGTTAATTGATGTGTTGGCAAACTGAAATTTTTATCGTCATCAAAATTTATTATTGTCAAAATTTATTATTATGGGTCATTCTTCCAACAGCGGTAACGATGTTTTCGATATTCGGCGTATCAAACGGCTTGTCGAATTGATGCAAGAAAACGAATTGACGGAACTCGATATTCAGCAATCGGATATGCGGATTCAACTCAAACGGAATATTCCAACACCGGTAATTCCGTCAATACCGCATCCGGCAACAGCAGTTCCGGCGGCAACCGTTCCGGCAATGATGCTTCCAACCTCAATGGCACCGCCGATAATACCAACTCCGGCAATCAATCCTGTTATAATAACTCCGACAGTGTCGGATTCAACCTCTGTTCCTTCGGATAATAAAAATATTCAGGTTATCAAAAGTCCTATGGTAGGAACATTTTATGCAGCATCAAAACCGGATGCTGCACCATTTGTTAAGGCGGGCGATACCGTCCATTCGGATACAACAGTTTGTATCATTGAGGCAATGAAAGTTTATAATGAAATTCAAGCGGAATGTTCTGGAAAAATTATTGCCGTTCTTGCCAAAAACGGAGAAACTGTCGAATTTGGAAAACCGCTCTTTCGTGTAACAAAAGAGGAATGATAAAAACATTGGTTATATTATTACGCAACATTAATCATCTTGTGTTCTATTGATTCTTTTGTTACGGGTTGGAACATTAATTTTTGGGTTATTATTTGTTATCATTTTTTTCAATTTGATTTTGTGTCTTACCGTGATGCCATCAACTATCTCGGATCAAAAACGCGAATCCTCGAACTGTGTAATCAGATCGGAGGACGTATTGTTATTTGTCCCGATTGGAACGGCAATGTGATGACAAGTACTTGTAACGGAATTGATGGTAATAGTTTCGGTTTAATTAATGTCAATGCGATTGATGCCGGCAAAACCGATTGGTTTTACAATTCCTATGGCGGTGAAGACCAATTGATCTTTTTTCCTGAAAGCGGGGTATTTGTTATTGATTCGATGCCGCAACATCCGGTTGTTCGGATGCGGCGATCTGTCCGGTTGAACACGGTTCACGGAAATCACGCCGAATTTGACCTTATCCGAACAGTACGTTTATTGGAGCGTTACGAGATTTTTGAAACATTTGGAAATGCGGCGGCGATTTCATTGGATCAAATGGATGTTTCGTTTGTCGGGTTCGAAACGGCTAATTCTATTGTGAACAGTGCGGTTCGTTCTCCGTCGTGGTCATATCCTGTTTCGGTTCAGATTCGCGGAATGTTCAATAGCGGTCAAAGTGCAGTAGCGATTATCCCGTTTCAATCAGCCGAAGAACCGGAATCGGAATTACCAATTGATACAAATTTTTTTGGTTTTTCGCCGCACGGACGTTTACGGTTTTTACCGTCAACAGCGTTGCTCCGTACCGACGGTAAATATCGCTGCCAAGTAACAGTGCCGCGTGAACGGGCAAAACCTTTTCTAGGAGCACTTGATTTTCGTGAAGGAATGCTCACACTTGTTACGTTTGATATGCTGGAATTACCGTACTGGGACGAATCGGAACAAAAAGTTCGGGTATATAATCATGGACCCGCTTTCCCAGGGGAAACAGATTTTGCACAGTTTTATGAATTTAATATTTTTTCCCAGATCTATGAATTGCCGCACGGCGAAACGCGGACATTTCATCAATATACGTTGCATATTAACGCCGATAACCGAACATTGACTTACCTTGTTCATGAAGTGTTCGGTGTTGAATACGAACAGGTTTACGAAAAAATGATGAAATGATTTTGTAATAAGAATCAAGATTGACAAAAAAACATAATATATCAGGGAAATTTTTGTTTTTTGCTCTTAGCCCCGCTAGGGGTGTCAGGATTTTTTACGGAATCGCCCGCCTTACTTTCACTGAAATATTATTTTTATGGGTGCCGGTTATGTTTACCGATTACCGGCGCGAAACATTTAACTTTAATAAATTACCAATTCTTTTTTTATGGATCGTCCTTCCTCGCCGTTACCTCCGTCGCAACATCAGTTGGGGATTCCCAAGCCGATGCCGCGTAACATGATGTTTTTTATTCTATTAGGCGGTTTAGTTTTTTTTACGTTGATTCTTTCTCTGAACCATTCCGCAACCGGTACCCGCAAACTTAGTTGGGGCGAATTTCGGCAGGAGTTGGATGCGGGTAATATTATCAATGTCAACGCAATTGGGACGAGTTTTTCCGGCAAAATCAAAAGTCCTGATCACAAAGACTCTGCTAAAACCGGTATTACCAAATTTTCGACTGAAATACCGTTAACTGCTCTTGCGGATCAGGAACTTGAAAAGCATCTTTACACGAAGTTGGGCAAGGAATACAGTGCGTCTCCGGTGCCGGATATTTTGGGAACGCTTATGATTGTTTCGATGATTGCTTCGGTTGGAATTGTTATTGCGTTTATTTTTATGTTCCGCCGGACGCGGGATCAGATTTTGAGCGGAGCGGGAAACGGTTTACTTGGTTTTGGCCGTTCCCCTGCCAGGCGTTACAATAACAACGTTAATCGTCCAACAACATTTGAAGATGTTGCGGGTTTGGACAGTATTAAAAATGAGTTGCTTGAAATAGTCGATTATTTGAAAGACCCGCAAAAATATCAGAGAATGGGGGCGCGTGTTCCGAAAGGGACATTACTTGTTGGTCCGCCTGGAACCGGTAAAACACTTTTAGGCCGTGCGGTTGCGGGCGAGGCTGGTGTTCCGTTTTTTTCGATCAATGGCAGTGAATTTATCCAGATGTTTGCTGGAGTTGGGGCAAGCCGTGTTCGTGATCTATTTCAGACTGCCAAAGAAGCGGCTCCGGCAATTTTATTTATTGACGAAATTGATGCGGTTGGTCGGCATCGCGGTACTGGAATTGGGTCTGGTCATGATGAGCGTGAACAAACGCTGAATCAAATTCTTAGTGAGATGGATGGTTTTACGCCGAGTGAATCGGTGATGGTCATGGCGGCAACCAACCGCCCTGATGTTTTGGATCCCGCCTTACTCAGACCGGGACGTTTTGATCGGCATATTACAGTTGACCGTCCGACAGTTAAGGGGCGTGAAGCGATTTTTAAGGTACATATTCGTAATATTCCATTATCGAGTGATGTGGATTTGAACGTATTGGCGCGCCGGACGGTTGGATTTACCGGAGCTGATATTCGGAATCTTGTCAACGAAGCAACTCTTTGGGCAACACGTAATGGAAAAAATGAAGTAGAAAAAATTGATTTTGATTATGCTCAAGACAAGGTTGTTATGGGGCTTCGGCGTGAAGAAGTGATTACGCCGGAAGAACGCAAAAAGGTTGCGTACCATGAAGCGGGACATACGGTGGCGGGGTGGTTTCAACCGCTTTCGTCGCCGGTTCACAAAGTATCTATTGTTCCTCGCGGACGTTCTTTGGGGGCAACTTATACCTTACCGGAAGGCGACCAAATCGGACTTTCCGCCAAACAAGCTCACGCCCAACTTGCTTTTGCAATGGGTGGTCGTGCGGCGGAACGATTGGTATTTGACGAATTACCGGCGGGAGTTGAAAACGATTTGAAGCAAGCAACCAAATTAGCACGCCGTATGGTTTCGAGTTGGGGGATGAGTGAAAAACTTGGTCCAGTAGCTTTTAGTATGGACGAAACGCATCCGTTTCTTGGACGTGAAATAAATACCAATCGTGAATTTAGTGAGGAAACAGCGCGATTGATTGATGAAGAAGTGTGCCGATTCCTTGCGGAAGCGGACGTTTTAGCAACACAATTACTGCGTGAACACCGAACACTGCTTGACCAACTCGCCGCCGCACTGGAAGCCGAAGAAGAAATAGAGGAATCCCGACTCATTGAAATTCTTGGTTCGCCGCCGTTCAAAATAGAAAAGAAAGAATAAGGTAATATACCAATTACACTTTAAAATTCGTTTTTTATTTTTTTGTAATATATCAGTGGAATTATTGTAGATCACAACCATAGCAGCCCTGAAAGGGCGATAGGAAATTTTACACGGTTCGTTATTTAATCATTTTCCCGTTGCCCTTTCAGGGCGTCAGG
>JAITIZ010000609.1 GCA_031279215.1 Planctomycetaceae bacterium | reverse complement strand
GTGTTGTTCCGAATTTCGCCGCTTCGTCATTAAATTTTTGTAATACCGGCCGTATTGGATTAAAAAATGGTTTTAACTCATCTGGATTCATTAAAATAAGTCCTTGCAAAAATGTTGATCGTGTGTGAATCTCAATTCCGGCATCGTGTAGTTGTTTCAAATAACCGCTTTGCGCAAGACGTTGATCGAAAATGTTGAATGGTACTTGTACTAAGTCGATTTCAAATTGTTTTCTAACTTTTTCTAATTGTTCTTGTGTATATGCTGAAACACCAATTTTTTTAATGAGTCCTTCTTCTTTTAACGCAACTAAAGTACGATAAGATTCATTAGCCGTTTCAGAACATAAATCATCTGCGTTGTGAAACATTAATGAATATACCGATTCCCGCTTTAATTTTTTTAATGAGGTTTCAAATGTTTTCCGAATAAATTTAACGGTTTCCTTCTGACTATATTTTGTACTGATTTCTGGAATTTTCGTAATAATATTAAATTGACAATCAGTTTCAATTGTTCGTCCTAATACTTCTTCACTTGTTCCATACGCTGCCGCAGTATCAAGTACACGAACACCGGAATCCCATGCTGTCCGCAATATTTTTCGTACTTCGTTTTCTTGAACTTGTCCGCTTGAGTTGGAAACACCATAATTCAAACCAAACTGAACCGTTCCAAGTCCGATCTTTGTTTTATGCAATGTATCCATAAATCTCCTTGAGATAAATGGAACTTTGCATTTGCCTTTCCGCAGAAAACGGCGGCAACATTAAAGACCAGAATGAATTTTGAGCAATTTGGCATTTTACCCAGACCCCCCCCCTCGCCTATTTTGACAAAATGTTAATTGGGATAAATTGGAGAATTGATACTTTAACTCAGCTATTTGCCAATCATCTTCAGTGTCAATATCTTGAACGCAATTTTCCGACATTTGAATAGCCGTCGTATTTTTTGAAACGAGTGTTTTATTTTTAAGGAATGTATCAACGTTGAGAAAATAAAATTGTCCGGCATCGTGAAATCGCGACGGTAAATCTTGTGTTCGCATCATTGCGTTTTCAGGATAAACATAACTTAAACGATCATTAAAATCTATTTGTAATGCCCGTTGAATTGGGTGTGAATAACGAATCACCGGCATTAATGAATCGGCTTTGGTCTCAATAATTTTTGTCATAGCATTATTCAATATTTCAGTGTTAATAAGCGGTGTTACCGGATAAATACAGCAACAATAATTAAAATATTTATTCAATTTTTTATATTCCTCTAAAACTTCAAGTAACACATCAGCAGTTGAGGCATAGTCATTTGCTGTTTTCTCTGACCGCATAAACGGAACAACCGCACCAAATGATTTTGCAACTTCGGCAATTTCTGTATCGTCTGTTGATACCATTACTTCACCGAAACAACCCGATTGAATTGCCGCAGTAATAGGATAACTAATAACAGGTTTTCCCATAAATTGACGAATATTCTTTCTCGGAATTCGTTTACTGCCGCCGCGAGCAGGAATAATCGCAATTACATTCTTGTTCATTTTATTTCTCCAATAAAAACCATGTTATATCACCAACCGGAAAAACGTTATCACGATACCAAACAAAACCATAATCGATTAACTTTAAGTCAGGAAATTTATCCATCATTTCTCCGGCAAAATCTCGCTTAAACAACTTATCCGTATGTCCGCGATATTCTATTGTAACAGGCACGGGATTATAGTATTCGCAAATACAAATATACTTTGAACTCGCATCATACATGTTTTGATAAACTCTCTGAAGTTGATCTGAGTTTATGTGTATTAGGACACCTTTGATCAAAACGAAATCATAGGCATGTGATAAAACAGGCAAGTTGGGCAATCGGGGGGGCAAACTACAATATCTAAGATAGAACCTTGTATAACTTCAGTACAATTCAATTCAGACGATTCTCGTAATCGCGTGCAAGCCATAGAATTTATCTCAACAGCCGCAATTTCTACGTTAGGTAACAAATGGCGTATCGCAAACAAATTCTGCCCCACATTGGCTCCCAATTCTAAAACCGATTTCACATTTCTTGTCCTTGAAAGAATTTGAACAAGTAAGCGAGTATTACCTATAATCCGATCACTAACTTTGTTACGTTCAATATATTCGCAACCAAATTCCGTTCCCCAAAACTCTTCCTGGGGTGTTTTATATTTATTAGTCATATCAATACTCCTGTAAAGGTTAAAATAAACTCACATTCATTACTATCTTGATGTGAAATCACAATCTGGATTTTCTAAATATGCTTTACAAAACTGGCATATAGGATAGTTTTCACCATTTTTCAATGATTCGCGCAATGCGATCATTTTATCTCCATACCAAGCGTCCATAATTGTACAATTTTTTATGTTACCGAGTAATAATTTCTCATACAACTCTGGTGTACGGTTAAAACGATGAGCGCAAGGATACATATTACCGTTATAATCAATATTGATTTTCTGAAATGGTTGAATACATTGAAACGGTTTTATATGATTAAAATGACCATAATCAGAAACTGGCGGATCATAAATTACATAATTATCTATTTCAATAATGTCAGCCCTATTTGACCATTTATTAAAAAACATTTCAGCTTCGTGAAAATTATCTTTTTGTTTAACAAAACTAACACGCAAAATAGGATATGATTTACCAGTTTTCTTACGAATTCTCAAAAAGTTATCTATATTTTCTTCGACATGGTTAAGATTAGCACCGCGTATCATACGGTATGTTTCAGGTGTTGCAGCATCCAATGAAATTGTAAGGCGGTCTAATCCTATTTCAATGAGGTATTGAGCCAACGAATCGGTTAACAATGTACCATTTGAGATGAGTATAAAATCTATAATCCCTGTATTTTTATGTGATAGACTTTTCAAAATTGTCTTAATATCAGGATGTAACAGACATTCAGCATCTGCACCGATCATAACAGATGGAATCTCATATTTTCTTACTTCATCTGCTATTTTTTCAATTAATTCTAGAGACAAATATTCTTTTTTTGATTTGGATTCAGAACTAATCGGACACATTTTGCAACGTAAATTACAATTTGCATTTACTCCTAAAAGTACGTACAGCGGACGATCACAAACATAGTCACCTTGTGTGGAGCGTTCAAATTGTTCACGATATTGCACAAAATCATTTCCATATTTTCCGCTCAATATTGAGATATAATCACTGTTATAAAAAGTGGAAAAAGTTTTGTTATAAATTTGCTTTTTGTTTAATTGGGTCATAATTAAAATTTATAGCGATTGCTATTGGTTGGAAATTCTGTTTATGTTGGTATTTTCAATGATTCAACAACAAATCCCAGTTAAGCGGAGTGCCGCGTTTTATATCTTTTGCGGCTTTTTTTCCGATTATAATATCAAGATATTTTGGTTGTAATCCTAAACCGGGACGAATTGAACGGATGTTTTTTTCGGTAAATGTTTCACCTGCTTTGATGTCTTCGCAAACATACAAAGAACGTCGGAAAATTATTGACTTCTTTTCTGATTCGGAAATACCGTAATGTATTTTTCCTAACGCTTGCCATGCCCGTTTGGTTTCTTCA
>JAITIZ010000530.1 GCA_031279215.1 Planctomycetaceae bacterium | reverse complement strand
TTTGTCAAAGCCCCGCATGGGGCGAGATAATAGTGGAGAGTGGATAGTGTCGCATGCGGAATGATTACCGTTTTGGTAGTAATCCGCTTGCGACACTCTCCACTATCAACTTTCCACTCTCCACTATTATTCTGCCCTTACAGGGCTTTGGTGTGTTATATTTTTTCCGTAGGGCGTTGCCCTACGCTAATGCTGATTGCCCTTTCAGGGCGAGTTTAGTTTAAAACGAAAACCGAAATTTAAAGTGTAATGAGTATAATCAGGCTCTGGTAAGAGAAATTAAATTCGCTTAATACGAATGATATGATTGGTAGGTATAATCAACCTTCGAGAAATTCAAGACGTATTGTTTTCGGAATTGGGATTAACCTTTAACTTTTTGTCCGCGTTGCATGTACCCTTGCAGGGAATCGCGAAGATTTAACCTGGCACGGCAAAGAAGAGATTTCACTCCTTGCGGAGTCATCTTCATAGCTTTGGCAATGTCAAGATAACTCATTCCTTCAAATTTATGAAGCAATATCGCCATTCGTTGGCGTTCTCCCAAAGCATCAACCGCTAATTGAACCATTTGTTTCATTTCAAGTTTATCAAGTTGACGAGTTGGAATTGTTCCGCTACTGGCAAGAATTAAGTCTTCGGCTAGGCGGGTCTGACCGTTAGAATCCTCTTTATTTCTGGAACTAAGTTGTACTTCCGGTTTGCGATAACGCGTCCGCAACGCATTTAACGCAACATTGTTCGTAATCGTAAAAAGCCACGTCGTAAATTTGGCTTCCGGTTGATAACTTTTTCTTGCCCGAAAAATCCGAAAAAAAACATCTTGCGTCAAGTCTTCTGCGGTGTCACGATCTCCAACCATGTGACGAAGTAATGAAAGAACCCGATTCTGATAACGTAACATCAATTCCTCAAACGCCGATGCATCATCCTGCTGCACCGCCAACATCAAACGAACATCGGTGTCCTGTAACTTCAAATTAATGGAAGAATCAAAATTCATTGATAGTAACAATTTTAATAATTATTTTTGTCGGATCAGACCAGGATAAACTTCAAGATCAAGCGGTTCAAACAACCCGGCATGGAAACGTTCAATAGCAATCGCTCCCATAACAGCATTGTCCGTACACAACGTGATTGGAGCAATAAAAAGCCGTATATGTTCATTTTGTGCGGCATTTTCTATTTTCTGACGAAACCGGTTGTTTGCCGCAACTCCGCCGCCAAGACACAATGTTTTCATTCCTGTTTTTCGCAATGCCTGAATAGACTTGCCGACAAGACAATCAACAACCGCTTCCTGAAAAGACGCTGCAATATCCGCAATTTCCTGTTCCAATAACCCGGCAGCAACAATAACCGGCTCCGTCGTTTTACCGGGACCGACAAGCCGATAACGTACCGCTGTTTTCAAACCGCTAAAACTAAATGCCAACCGCTCCGGCTCATCAAGCAGTGAACGCGGAAATGAATAAGCATAAGGATTCCCTTTTTCTGCCGCTTTTTCAATAGAAGGTCCGCCCGGATAAGGTAAACCAAGCATTGCAGCAACCTTATCAAACGCCTCACCCGCCGCATCATCAATTGTGCCGCCCAACGCTGTAAAGTCAAGAGGAGTTGCACAATGGTAAAAACTCGAATGTCCGCCGCTAACAATCAAACCAATACAAGGAAAAGGATCTTCCCGAAACGCAATTTTACAAGCGTAAATATGAGCCTGTAAATGATTGATGGCAATAAGCGGTTTTTTTAACGCAACACAAAGAGCCTTCGCCGCCGAAAGTCCCACAAGCAATGAACCGGCAAGACCCGGCGTGTTGGCAACAGCAACCGCATCAAGATCAGAAAGTAAAATTCCGGCTCGTTGTATTGTTTCGTCAAGAACAGGAATAATATTTTCCAAATGAGCACGTGAAGCAATTTCCGGTACAACTCCCCCAAATTTCTGATGCAATTTGTCTTGCGACGCAACCACACTACCCAATACTTCAAGCGAATCAGTAATCACCGCTGTTGCCGTTTCATCACAAGTCGTTTCAATTGTCAAAATCCGGATCATTTTCTGTTTCGGTCTCGGTTATTCGATTTGGTTATTCGATTCGGTTACAAATCAGCAACTCATTATACTCATTGTACTTTAAAATTCTGTTTTATAAGAGTAGAATTTTTGTATTCTTTATTTAAAAATCCTGTCAATTCTGTTTATCCTGTCAAAATCCGTTGATCTTGTCAAAAAACGAAAACCGAATTGCCAGGTGTGATGAGTATAAGATAATATAAGACAAACTGCCAAAATATTTGTAACAACTATTCTTTTTCTTCCGGTAGAATTTCGCGGAATGGTTTTTTTTGTTTGTAAGAATCGAGTTCTTTCTGGAGATCATCAATACGATCACTGACATTTTCATCATCTTTAGCGTGTTCGATACTTTTTTGCGACCATTCGACGGCTTTTTCGAAGTTACCGATTTCTGCGTAGGCGGCTGCGAGAGTACTAAGAATGTACGCTTTTTTGTAATCAGTTAATTGTCCTGCTTTCTCTGCTAATTCTAAAGAACGTTTACCATTCCGAATAGATTCGATTGGTGAAGTCGAAAGAATCCAGGAAAGATTATTGGTGGAAACTTCGTCATTAGGATCTTTTTCAATTATTGTTTCGAGAACATTAACTGCTTCGTAATGACGGTTGAGAGTGATCAGGATTTGCGACTTGATCCGTAACAACGCAAGATTTTCCGGTTCTTTTTCGAGCAGCGGCGTTAAAATTTCCAACGCCTTACGATTCTTTTTTTGGGAAGAAAAAATACTGATCATTATTAATGCGATATTATCTTTATCTGGTTCTTTTTTACGAATTTCTTCGAGGATTGCGAGAGCTTCGTCATATTTTTGGGCATCGCTAAGAACTTGAATTTTGAGGAAGACCCATTTATCATCATCGGGATATTGGGTACGTATTTCTTCAATTACAGTGATTGCGTCTTCGAATTGTTTTTTGGCAACATAAATTTGTAATTTTGCGAGTTTAAAGTCAATATTTTCCGGGTTTTCTTTAATAAAATCATCAATAATTTTTAGGGCGTCGTCATATTGTTCTTTTGCGGTGAGTATTTGGATTTTCTGAAGTAGAAACATGGGGTGGTCGTGAAAAAGGCGAATTCCTGCATCAACATCTTTCAATGCGTTATCGTAATCTTTGATTTGCCCGTAAAATTCTGCACGAAGAAAAAGGATTCTCGGTTCTTCGGGATATTTTTTCCGTAGTTCGTCTAGGAGGGCAATGACATCGTTAAATCGTCCCATTTCGGCGAGGATTGGAATCCGTTGTTTCAACGTAACTTCATCATTCCTTCCTTTTTTTTCTTTTGTATCAAGAATTTTTAATGCCTCTTCGTATTCTTTCCGGCTGAGAAATAATTGAAATGCGGCATCTAATGCTTGGAGGTTATCGGGTTCGAGTTCGAGAATTTTTTGAAGTTGGGCGAGTGCTTCGTCATTTCGTTTTAGTTCGATCAGGCTTAAAACATGGAGTAACAGGAATTGGGGATTGGAATTATTTTTAGTTTGTTCGGCGATCATTTTTTCCCGTTTGACCGGATCTTTTTCGAGTGAAATTTTGAGTAAGATAACTTGAATATGGGAGTTGGGATCGTTTTTTACATTTTCCAATGCGAGATCAAGAATTTCGGCAGTACGTTGGGGATTACCGTCCGGCAATGCCGTATTTAATTGTGCGATACGAAGATAGGGCAAGACCTGATTTTTGATAACGGTAATTGCTTCTTCCAAATCGGTTAAGATTTGGGTACGGTGTTCGCGCCAATTTTCCGGCAGGGCATTTACTGGTTTTGAGAGTAATTCCTGTGACAAGATCAAACCGCGTTGGAGTTGTGCGGCGGCGCGAAGTTGGTCGCAATAGTCCAAGTTTTCACCGGAAAGTCCTTCTTTTCTTGCTTGCCGGCAAAGTGCGATTACTTTGCCGAAATCAACAGCATTCCGGGCGCGAAGTTTTTCGTCGGTTGCTTGTTCGAGCCAGGGCATTCCGGGATTATCGGCATCGGCGGAGTTTATTGCGGGTTTGGGCAATTCCGGTTCGTTTTCCTGCCCCCAAGACGGAACAGTACCAAACGAAAGATACGACAACAATAAAATCAAACCAAAAAATAAAAATATTGTTTTTTTCATGTTCGTGTTTAGGAAAAAATGTTATTTTAATGATCCGTTGAAATAGTCAATATTTACAGTATTCACAACCATTTACAACTGATAGTTACCGCCGAATTTTTAAGAGTAATCGAAAATGATACAAACCAACATTATAAAAGAATAGAAAATATGGAACAAAAAATTGGGTTATCGAAAAACGCAAACCGAAGTTTCCGGCTATTATGAGTGAAAATCGGAAAGTTAATGAAAGTATATCAGATTACCAAAGAATTGACAAGAGCAGCTAAACATTCTATTTTCCGATAAATACCTAATTTATCAAACGCCGAGAATGGTAATATATCAGTGGAATTATTGTAAATAACAACCATAGTAGCCCTGAAAGGGCGTTAGGATTATAGCCCACCCCAACGGGGTGGGTTACAAAGCAACCCTAATTAATAAGCCCTGAAA
>JAITIZ010000524.1 GCA_031279215.1 Planctomycetaceae bacterium | reverse complement strand
TTTTATATTAGGTTTTTAGAAGTTCCCATATATTACATGAGGGAACTTCTAAAAACTCATTTTTTTAGGAACGCAGGCGTCTCGCCTGCACTTTTTACAGGCAATGTGCAGTCGAGACGCCTGCGTTCCTGATGTTTTTAGAAGTTCTCAAAAAATAAAAATTCCACTGATATATTACGATTCTTATAACCTTAGTATGAAAAATTACTCTCATCTTATCGAAAACAAAATACTCGTACCGCCTACAAATCATCTTGTTAAATTTCCAATTTGGCGAAAATTGATTGTATTGACGGTATTACCGGTTTGTATTCTTTATTGCATTATTATTGCAGTTCAACTTCATATTAATCTGAAAGTTACAGAACAAGAAGCACGTCAGGAATTAACAACATCTGTTACACGGTACGCCAAAGAATGTGAGATCACCTTTGCAACCGCTGCTAAAACAGTTCACGGTTTGGCGGATTATATTGCGGTGAGCCGTCCCGAATCCATTGAACAAATTACGGATTATATCCGGTTAATGTTAGATAAAAATCCCAATATTATCGGCAGCACCGTTGCATTGGAACCTCATGCCCTTCCAAAATTACAAAGAACATCGCCAAAAGGTTACTTTTCACCCTACCTCTATCGTAAAACTGAACTTGTTGACGGAAAAAAAATAGAACAAGTCCTCTACAAAGATTTGGCAATAGAATATGACTACTTTGAATGGGAATGGTATGAAAAACCCGCAAAAATACTCAAACCATGTTGGATTGACCCCTATTTTGATAAAGGCGGCGGCAATGTTTTTATGTGTACTTATTCGGTTCCCTTTTTTATAGACCGGAAATTTTGCGGCGTCGCAACAATTGATTTTGCCTTAAATGATATTCGTAAAATTATTAAAAATATTGTTCGGGACGGTTCGGATTATTGGTTATGCAGCACGACAGGACGTATCATTGCAGCATCAGAACATCCCGAATGGGAAATGAAAGAAACAATAGAAACATTGGCAAATCAATACAACGATGAAATATTACGCAACGCCGGAAAAGAAATGATCCTCGGTAAAACAGGAATTTATCTGAGCAAAAGCAAAATCCATGGAAAACGAATGTTCGGTACTTACACCCCATTGGAAACAGCCGGTTGGTCATTGTTACAGCAAACACCGGAATCAGAAATATTAAAACCAATTTATCAACAATTATGGATTAGTATTATCCTATTTTTTATCGGGCTATCTCTTATCGTGATTACAATATTGCTGGCCTCCCGACAAATTACACGCCCCCTAAAACAATTACTCAATCTTGTCCGTGAATTATCGGCAGGAAAATGGAATGTCGAAATTACAGGGATTAATAGTCATGACGAAATCGAGGAATTAGCACAAACATTCAATATGATGGCCAAAGCAATTCGAACCGGTATTGATGAAACAGTTCGTGCCGCCACCGCCCGCGAAACCGCCGAAGCCGCCAGTCTGGCAAAAAGTCAATTTTTGGCAACCATGAGCCACGAAATGCGAACACCGCTCAATGGTGTTATCGGTATCTCCGAACTCTTAATCGAAACCAATTTACAACCCAAACAAGCCGAATATACCCAACTCATTAAAGCATCCGGAGAATCATTGTTGTTTTTAATCAACGATATCCTCGATTTCTCCAAAATTGAAGCAGGAAAATTTGAATTAAATATGTCCGTCTTCAATCTGCATACCATGTTAGAAAAAGTTATTGGAATTCTTGCCGCCCGCGCAGAAGAAAAACATCTGGAACTTGTGGTAACATTGGGACGTGATGTCCCAAGATTGGTTCACGGTGATGAAGGACGTTTACGGCAGATTCTTATCAATCTGGTCGGTAATGCCCTAAAATTCACAGATGAAGGCGGCGTCCGTATCCGTGTTATGATGCTGGAGTGTTACAATCAACAGTACAATATCCAATTTGAAGTTATGGATACCGGTATCGGTATTCCGGCAGATAAGCAAGATCGTTTGTTCAAATTATTCTCGCAAATAGATACAACTGCAACCCGCAACCACGGCGGAACAGGACTCGGTTTGGCAATCAGCAAAAAATTAGTAGAACTAATGAATGGAAAAATCCGCGTCCAAAGCGAAAAAGATAAAGGTTCAACATTCCGTTTCAATGTCCTGCTAGGAATCGAAACAAATACAGAAACAAAAGAATATCTTTCGGAAATTCTAGAAAAAATAAAAGAACGCCCAATATTGATCGTTAGTAATAATAAATTTCAACGGCCAGTTCTCTATGAACAATTTGAAGCATGGAATTTCCGCCCCCAACTGACTAATTCCGCAAAAGAAGCATTAGAGAAACTCCAACAATCATTGCCCAAAAATTCGTTTGCAGCAGTAATTATTGATACTCACCTAGCGGATGCCGACGGAATTGATTTAATTCACTCCATTCAAAAAGAAGAGAATCTAGCACAAACACCAATCGTTTTTTTAACCGCATTATCCGATACGTCCACATTGTACCGGCAAAACCCCAAAAACTTACAACTAGTCAGTAAACCTGTACAAAGTTCCGCTCTTTTCAATGCAATCATTCGTTTATTTTCCGCCAATCATACTTTGCCGGAATATTCGCCGGAATATTCGCCGGAACAAGCATCGGAATATTCGCCGGATAAAATAATTCCGGTTACAGACGATCATCAATTACCGTTGCGGGTGCTGATTGCGGAAGACAATTATATTAACCAGGTTGTTATCATAGAAATTCTCAAAAATGCAGGAATAGAAAGTGTTATTGTTGCTGACGGATTGGCGGCGGTTGAAAAAATAAAAAACGAGCAATTTGATGCCGTATTGATGGATTGCCAGATGCCGGTGTTAGACGGCTTTGAAGCAACACGCCGGATTCGGCAATGGGAAACCAAAAACAACAAGCTTTCGCGATTACCAATTATTGCGCTGACTGCCAATGTAACAGTTGACGATCAAGCCGCCTGTCTTGCGGTTGGTATGGATTCCTATTGCCCCAAACCGGTTGAAGCAAAACAAATTATCGCCCTGATACGGAAATGGGGAACAAAAAAATAAAAAACAATCCGTATTTTTTTTATTCGTTAATTCTCCGGTAATATTGACAACAAAACAATTTTGTGGTTTAATCTCCACTGTTGTTAAATTTTGTTTCGTTGGTTTATTGATATTAGGAGTTTTAAATGAGAACAAAAACCCAAAAAAAATCGGCAACGATCAGTCCTCGTCAAAAAGCAATATTACACCGCCGTAAACGAGTTGTAAAGTTGTATCGAAAAGGTTTATCATGTAATAAAATAGCAATTAAATTACAAGTTAATGCTCATGTTGTGATTAATGATTTACGTATTATGGGGAAACACGTAAAAATACAAAAAACCAAAGCAAAACGTAATGCCGCCCTCATAAAAGAACGATGTGAAGGAAAAACAATAAGTGCATTGTCGAGAAAGTATAAAATTTCAGAAGACCGAGTCAAAGAACTCATTGGTAATTACAACAAAACTGCTGAAGTTCCTGTTCCTGATTTTAAACAGCTTCGGGATATTCGTTTAAGCAAGCAATTGTCTAAATCGAAAATCAGAAGTTCTAAATCGAAAATCGAAATTCCTAAATCGAAAATCGAAGATTCTAAATCGAAACTCGGAATTTCTAAATCAAAACTCGGAATTTCTAAATCAAGACATAAAAAGTCCGCAGGGAAATTAAAAACGACAATTACTCCCGCCTCAGTTCGTCTTAACCGGATAACCGCAATGTATCAATCCGGTACAGCAGTAAAAGTAATTGCTGGGAAATTCAAATTGTCGGTAGCCAGAGTTTATCAATTACTTAAAGAAAATATATCTGTACCTAAAAAGGGGACTTCTAAAAAGGGAAAAAAATAAGGGAACTTCTAAAAACCTAATGTAAAAATTTAGTAATATATCAGTGGAATAATTTTTTTGGTTCTATTTTCGCGGCATTTTGTTAATTTCTTATGTTTTCTTAGTCCCGCAGGGACGAGATGTGCATAACCGTAGGTGTAACGAAGCGCAACCTACGGTCAAAATGCCCAACATAACAAAGCCCCGCA
>JAITIZ010000332.1 GCA_031279215.1 Planctomycetaceae bacterium | reverse complement strand
AAAAGCTATCACAAAAATTTAATGGTGTGCATGAAGTATGGGATTTCTCAACAAATCCATAGTAATTTAAGAAAACAAAATTTAAAACAAAGTTAATATATCAAGGAAATTTTTTAAGTCACATTAGTGAATTGCTAAAAACCTAATGTAAAAATTTATTTTTAGAAGGAACGCGGTCGTCTCGACCGCATATTTAAGTGTTTTTTGTACAAAAACAGTGCAGGCGAGACGCCTGCGTTCCTCCTAATATTAGTTTTTAGAAGTTACCATTATTAGAACTGCAAAGCTTTGAGGCTTTATTTCAATTAGTACAGATAATGGTGAAGAAGATGAAACAATTTTAACCTAAAAATTTTTCAACTGATTTATTACAAAACAAGGAGTTTAAAATGAAAACAAATAACTACCGACAATTTTTTATTACAAGTATGTTAGTTTTGATTTTGATCATTTCAGGTTGTTCAAAATCAACAAACAATTCGGAGTTGTCTAATCCATCCGATTCGCCAAAGACAAATACAACGGATACTGATAATAACAAATCCTCACAAACGACTACTGATAATAATACACCATTAGGATTCGTGTCGGATTCACCGGATGAAAACGGTAAAAGAGTTGTAATTGTTAAAGGAACAGGATCGGATTACGATAACGCTAAAAAAGACGCAATGAAAAACGCTGTTCGTGAAGTAGTAAATGTACTAGTTACTCCTGAAACTCGCGCAAGTTTAGGTGAATCAATTGCAAAAAATATAAACAACTATGAAGTATTTACTGAACAATGCGAAATTTTATCAAGAAAACAAGGTGACGGTTTAATCGATATTAAAGCTCAAGTAGTAGTACAACAAAAATTATTACAAATGCAACTTGTACCGTCTGAAATAAGTGTCAAAACATTTGACGGCGCAAGTATCGCAAAGAAACTAACAGAAAAAATAAAATCTGATAACGACGCCGTCATGCTAATGGCAGATTTTCTAAGAAGTGAAAACTTCCCGTATTCTTGTATCGATGCTGCCGCAGAATTAAATCCTACTCCAGTTAAAACTGTAGATAATGAATTAACAATGCAAGTAAAAATTACTTTGACTATCAACGAAAATAAATTTAATGCATTTTCAAAAAAAATAATTCCTGTTCTGGAAAAAATAAAAACCAATAGCGGTACACTAACACTTGAAGGAACCCCTGATAATAACAACCCCAACAGTGTAGCTTTCCAATTACCTGAAAATCCAGATAAATCGTTTTTACGTTGTAATATTTTCACATCTAGTAATAAATCTCTCAAAAATACTAATTGGAATTTTTATGATTTACCGCCAAAATTTAAGTTACTTTTTGCAGCATATCAAGGCATAATAATTTGTGCAGATGTCAATGTTAATAATAACAACAACGAAAAAATTGTATCCTTGAGAAGACCATTCTGGAATATGCAATTGATTAAAAGCAAAAATATCCATCAATATAGTGGTCGAGTTTATTTCTATTACCGGCCTTTTGATGCAACAGATTTGACAAATTTGGTTAAAACAGGTTCTACCATTATGTTTGATTATAACGTCCAACAACATCTTCTTAATAATAGAGATAATAATACAGATTCAATTTATATTATGTTATTTCCGTGGTTTGGTGATGGTGGTAGTTCTTCATATTTTGATCAGAACCGTAATTGTTTTCAAACTCACACAATAACAATAACCGCGGAGGAGCTTTCGTCTGTTAAGTCAGTAACTTGCCGTGTGATGGGTGAAAATTCAAAGATGGAAGCATTTTATAAGAAGTTGCCGGAATTATTAGATAAATTTGCTAACTAATATTTTACCATTTACAGTAATATTTCCTTAGTCTTTTCATGGCGAATACAAATTTAACCACAAACAAAAAAATCACAGATTTATTACAAAACAAGGAGTTTAAAATGAAAACAAATAACTACAAACAGATTTTTGTTACGAATATGTTAGTTTTGATTTTGATCATTTCAGGTTGTTCAAAATCAACAAACAATTCGGAGTTGTCTAATCCGTCCGATTCGCCAAAGACAAATACAACGGATACAACGAATACTACGACTACTGATAATAACAAAGCCCCACAAACAGATTCAGATGATAATACACCGCTAGGATTCGTATCGGATTCACCGGATGAAAACGGGAAAAGAGTTGTAATTGTCAAAGGAACAGGATCGGATTACGATAACGCTAAAAAAGACGCAATGAAAAATGCTGTCCGTGAAGTAATAAACGCACTAGTTACACTTGAAACACGTGCAAGTTTAAGTGAATCAATTACAAAAAATATCAATAACTATGAAATATTCGTTGAACAATGTGAAATATTATCAAGAAAACAAGGTGACGGTTTAATCGATATTAAAGCTCAAGTAGTAGTACAACAAAAATCATTACAAACTCAACTTTTACCATCTGAAGTAAGTGTCAAAACATTTGACGGCGCAAGTATCGCAAAGAAACTAACAGAAAAAATAAAATCCGACAACGACGCTGTCATGTTAGTGGCGGACTTTTTAAGAAGTGAAAACTTCCCGTATTCTTGTATTGACGCTGCCGCAGAATTAAATCCTACTCCAGTTAAAACTGTTGGCAAAGAATTAACAATGGAATTAAAAGTTACTTTGACTAGCAACGAAAATAAATTTAATGCGTTTTCAAAAAAAATAATTCCTATTCTGGAAAAAATAAAAATCAATAGCGGTACATTAATACTTGAAGGAACTCCTGGTCAAGGTAAATCTGTAGGTTTTGAATTACCTGATAATCTAGATAAATCTTACTTACGTTGTAATATTTTCACATCTAGTAATAAATCTCTCAAAAACACTAATTGGAATTATTATGATTTACCGCCGAAATTTAAAATACTTTTTGCAGCATATCAATGCATAATAATTTGTGCTGATGTCAGTGTTAATAATAACAACAATGAAAAAATCCTATCATTGAGAAGACCATTCTGTAATACGCAACTGATTAAAAGCAAAAATTTCTACCAATATTATTTTGATAATTGTATTAGAATTCTTCTCGGGGACAGTAAGAAAAAAGCAATTTTATATGACTCTATTAAAACAGGTTCTACTTCTATGTTTGAAGACAAACATCTTAATCCGTATGGTATCGATCCAAATAATCCGTGGGGACGTTCCTCGAATAGCGATGAGATTAGAGCTAGAAGAGATGCGGAATTTAGCCTATACCGATTTAATGAGGAACATAAAAATATAGCAGATTCAATATATATTATGTTATTCCCGTGGTCTATTAATGAATATAGTGATCATAAGGGTTATACATACTTTAATCCGAACCGTAGTTGGTCTGAAACTTATACAATAACAATTACCGCCGAGGAGCTTTCATCTGTTAAGTCTGTAACTTGCCGCGTGATGAGTGAAAATTCAGCGATGGAAGAATTTTATAAAAAGTTGCCTGAATTATTAAAGAAATTTGCTAACTAATAGATTTACCATTTTTTTATTTACCATAGAAATTTTTTTTATTTACCACAGAGGACACAGAGAAGGAGAGATTTTTTTGCACTGATATTTTAATAAAAGATTCATATTGAATCGTTACAAATTTAATCGCAAAATTGAAATTTACTTGATACGTTTTTCGCTAAAGATATTACA
>JAITIZ010000383.1 GCA_031279215.1 Planctomycetaceae bacterium | reverse complement strand
AATATATTATTTTTGGTTACTTCTAAAAACTAATATTAGGAGGAACGCAGGCGTCTCGCCTGCACTGTTTTTGTACAAAAAACGCCTAAATATGCGGTCGAGACGACCGCGTTCCTTCTGACAATAAATTTTTACATTAGGTTTTTAGAAATTAACAAAAATTAAAGAAATCGTAATATATTATTTTTGGTTACTTCTAAAAACTAATATTAGGAGGAACACAGGCGTCTCGCCTGCACGGTTTTTGTACAAAAAACGCCTAAATATGCGGTCGAGACGACCGCGTTCCTTCTAACAATAAATTTTTACATTAGGTTTTTAGAAGTTCCCTTTTGTAATTATTTACTAAAATTTTTATTTTAAACATGGAATATATGGAAATTCTTCTGAAATATTACTATTTTTTTATCATTTTGTTTTACCGTCTTGTATTTTGTAAAGTTTTAAGTATTTTATTAACATTGGTTGTCGAAACAACCTAAAAGGAATAACCGTCAATCAATTGACGTTTTATCAACAATTATTACAGGAGAATCTATGGCACTGAGGAGGATGGACAATCAGCGGGACAATCGGGAGATGGGGAAACAGCGGGTCAATGAATCGATCCGTATTTCGCAAGTTCGGGTGATTTCCGCGGAGGGAGTACAACTTGGAATTTTGAACACATCAGAGGCATTAGCGTTGGCGAGACAAGCTGGTCTTGATCTTGTCGAGGTTGCTTCAGACAGTAAACCGCCGGTTTGCCGAATTATGGATTACGGCAAGTTCCGGTATCAACAGAAAAAAAGATTGACCAAACAACACACACATCAATCAAAACTTAAAGAAGTCCGTCTCCGCCCGAAAATCGGTGAACACGATATCGCGGTCAAAATCAATAAAGCTCGCGAATTTCTTAGCAATAAAGATAAAGTACAAATTACTGTTTCGTTCAAAGGACGTGAATCAGCTCATATCGACGAAGGCGAGAAAGTACTTAACCATTTAATTACCGAACTGGATGACATCAGTAAAATTGAATCACCTCCAAAACAACACGCCGAAAAACGTATTATTTGTACGTTGGCTCCCAAATAAATGTATCTATTCAATAGTAATTAATTCTATTTGTTTATTATTTGGTGTTATTATTCCGTGGAATTTTTGTTTTTGATTTTTAACTCTGCTAGGGGTGGAGAGTAGTTGAGAGTTGATAGTGGATAGTTGATAGTGCCGCAAGCGGATTACTACCTAAACGGCAATAATTTCGTTTGCGGCACTATCCACTATCCACTATCAATAATCTCGTCCCTGCGGGACTAAGAAAACATTAAGAAATTTAAGGAAATTTCACGAAAATAGAACCAAAAAAATTATTCCGCCGATATATTACAAAATTTAGAAAAAGCAGAAAGTATATATTTCAGATTAAAAATAAAAGTGGTCTTGACAATTATTGACGGTTTGCCATAATATCGTAGAGTTTATCTTAATTTCCATATTCATTGCCACATTCAATTTTACATAAAGAGTTTTCAATGCCTAAAAAATCAGTAAAAAAATCCGCTAAAAAAACTGTGAAAAAATCTGTTAAAAATGTTACTCGTAAAGCAGGAGTCGGACGCCCCAAAGGAAGCGGTAAATACAATTGTCCGACAAAATTAATTCGCGTTCCAACTCATCTTGCCCAAGAAATAGTTGAATTCGCGATACAGAAAAACAAAGCAACAAGGAAAACCCCTGAATAACCTAACAAAATAAAACATGATGTAACCGGTTATTTCATCTTACGTTGATAGAACTAGTTAACCGGTTGCCGTTTTCTACCAGAATACCAAGGTCTATTCTATTTTAATGATTAAGGATGATTTTCTATGACAACAGAATTAGTTAAAAATATTGATTGGGTTGGTTATGTTGATTGGAATGTTCGGGATTTTCATAGTTTTGATACATTTCGCGGGGCTACTTACAACTCATATTTAATTCGTGACAATAAAACAGCGGTTATTGATTCGGTAAAAGGATTATACGCAACATCTTTGCTTCAACATATTGCCGAAAAAACAGAGCTATCTAAAGTTGACTATGTTGTCTGCAATCACGCAGAACCCGATCACGCCGGAAGTTTGGCAACTCTCATGGCCAATCTTCCCAATGCCGTATTGCTCTGTAACGCCAAATGTTGTGAATCATTGGCGGCTTATTTTGATGTCGGTAACTGGAAAATTCAGGTCGTCTCGCCCGAAGAAAAAATATCACTCGGAAATCGAACCTTGAATTTTATCAATACGCCTATGGTACATTGGCCCGAATCCATGTTCACCTACATTCCAGAAGAACAACTACTCTTCTCAATGGACGCCTTCGGTCAACATCTGGCAACTTCCGCACGCTTCGATGATCAATATGATCTCGAAACAATTTTAACAGAAGCAAAAAGTTATTATGCTAATATTGTTACACCGTACAGCAAACAAGTTTTGCGGACACTCGAAACCGCCGCAAAAATACCAATCAAAATAATCGCCCCGTCACACGGTTTGATTTGGCGAACCAATGTGTCAAAAATTGTCGAAGCCTATCAACATTGGGCAAACGGAAAATATGTTCCCAAAGTCTTAATTCTTTTCGATTCAATGTGGGATAGCACCACGCAAATGGCAAACGCCATTCTTGAGGGAGCTGTACAAGAATCCGATAAAGTTGATGTTCAACTGTTGCATGTCCGGCGAACAACGTTAACCCGAATCGCAACAGAAATGCTTGACGCTGCTGCTGCCGCTCTTGGAAGTGCCACTCTCAATCTACAAATGATGCCGCAAATGGCTTCCGTCGTAACTTATTTACGCGGCTTAAAATTTACAAGTAAATCCGCATTAGCTTTTGGTTCTTATGGTTGGGCTCATGCCGGTTCGGATCAACTTGACCGTTGGATTGAAGAAACCGGTTGGAAACGATTGACCAAACCGGTTGACGCCAAGTTCCGACCAACACCGGAAATTCTTGAACATTGCCGAAACGCCGGTAAATTGCTTGCTCATGCCGCTTTGGAAGTTGGAAATTAGAACAGTATTCACCAATAATTCAATCTTTATTTTTCCTCTTAACCCCGTAAAAGTCCGGAGGAAAATTAAAAACGTTACTGAATCATTGCAAATAATCTGCGTAATCTGCGGACTGCTTAAATAGACGGTTAACCGTTACACTTAGATTTTTCAGCGATGAATGTACGGCATGGAATACAAAGATTTTTTCCGCCGGTTAATACCGGATCATTCAAAAGACGTGTTGCCATAACAAGTTCGCCGCAATAATCGCAACGTTTACTTGCGTGAATTCGGGCTGTTTCCGGCATGGGAACCTGAACAGGACCAATCGAAAAAATCTCTTCAAAATCCGCTTGCAGAATCCGCTCTATCATCTGTAACCGAATTTGTTCACGTCCGGTGTTGTCGTTTGTGTTAAGTTTTTCCTGCTGCTCCCGCAAATCTTGTAATAAACCGCCGCGTGTTACTAACCGGCAACTTTTACCATCATTACGGCGGAAAAAAGAATAAGCGTTTTTCCCATAATCAAGAAAAATCAGATTGCCCTTGCCAAAAGTACAACCAACAAGATATTGAATTGCGTCAACCGCACACATATCCGTTTCGACAACAGCAACAATTTCTTCATCAGGAGCGTGCCCCAATTCGTCCAGCACCCAACCGCCAACCCTCATACCAAAAGTCAGACCGGGGCAATGATGTCCGTGAAACGCAATAACTCCATCAATTTGATTTTGAGTCAACATTGTTCTTATTTATTTTGCTGATATTGATAGTTCCCGTGTCCTTCTTTGGCTTTTGCCGGATCCAACGGCGGCGCTAACAAGTCATCCTTAATTATTTTTTGATCCAATTTTAATCGCGGTGATAATGCGGTCAGAGTTATGGGTAATGATTGACGAAAAATAATTTTGCGGTGGTTTTCGATATTGTTGCCGATAATTGCCGAACCGTGTTGTTCCGGCAACGGTTTCCGAACTGTTCCAATCAATAACGCACGATCAACCGAAAGTAATTCGCTCATGTCCAACGATTTCTGGAACGTATTGTAAAGTCCGGTCGATTCGTAACCGCCAAGAACTCCGTGTAACGATAAAACTCGAATAATGTAATCCAAATCTGTTGATTGCGGATTGTACATTGCTAAACGGCGAAGTGTTGCATCGCCGGAAATTTCTTTGGTCAGGAGTAAATCACGAAGTTCACGGCGCGGAGTTGTTTTGCCGACGGTGATTTTTTGACCCGATTCAATTGTTCCAATCTCCTGAACCCAACGACCATACACCAAAATACAATTCTCCAACACCGGAAACCACCTCGACCATTCAAGAACCCCAATCGGAATTCCTTCCTCATCTGTTAATTGAGAAGTTGATCGGGCAGAAACAAAGGTTGCCGAGTCAAGAACATCGTATGATTCCAACCAACTTTGTCCGAAAAAACTTTTCGTTGAACGAACCTGAACCGGAACTTCCGTAATACTTCGTGATGAATAGGAAGCATGATGCGAAATTTCGTTATAAAAATTTTGAGTGGAATTTGTTTGCCAAACAGTTGGACTTACTGTTTTGGGAGCCATACCGCCAAGACCAACTCCCGGTAAACCATTCCACGAAAACAATGTTAGACATTGTGCAGCGGAAGGCGAAACCTCCGGCGGCAAAAACGGTTGGGTATTCAGGGAAAGCGAAAACCGGGCATCTCCCGAACTATAAAGATGTCCCCAACTACTATAACGGAAATAACCCGTTTCACCATCAACATCAATAAGATCAAGCTCATTGAGAATTGCCTTGTCCGGGCGTCCCGAAGCAGCAAGATAATACATGATTACACTGAAAAGTATGATCCAAAACGGAAATGTAATCCATGTACTCACAGGACGTTTCAGAATTTTATGTACGAGAAACCAATCAAATAACCCAATTATGATCCAATAAACAGTTAAAATAATTAGAATTATCGAAAACGGAATGATGGAAACATCGTCAAACCGGTCAAGTGCACTCCGAACCTGCCCTGATATATCATTGTAACCAAGTTGAATCATTGCCCCTGAAACAGAATCGGATGTATAAGTTCTTGGTTGTTTTTCGACATTCCACTGCAAAATATTTCGCACCAACACAACCCGATCACGCCACACATCAAGCGGTTTGCCGCTCAAATCACCGCCGAAATAAATAATCGTTCCAAAACCATGAGCATTACGAAGTACCAACGGTAAATCGCCGTCACGGACAAATGTGATACCTTGCGGTTCTGTAAAATGCGGCATCTTCATAAAAGGCGCCGCATCGGTTCCATTCATAAAAATAGAACGCTTACTGCCGACAAAAAGCTCCAACGGTGTTCCCTGCCGGAGTTCGGTCATTTCGGAAAACTTGCCGGGTAAAAATGGACGCAATGGACTGTTTGGATTTTTGAGCAATATTTCCGAATGACGGCCGGCACAGAAAAAAAGTTTACCGCCAAGACGAACCCAATCGTCAAGAGCTTTAATTTGCGGACTGTTCGATGTTAGATTCTCAAATTGCTGCGGTTCCGTTGTTGTGAGAACAACCATCTCAACAACTTCAAAACCAAACCATTGTTGCGGTAATTCCGCAAACGAATGAACCTTAACAAGAATTGGGCGCCGATCTTCCCGAAGTGATAACTCCGCAACCGCTCCCTGTAAACCAATGTCTTCATTACCAACAATCAAATAAACCGGACGTTCATTCAAAACCGGTTCGCAAAACAAGTCGTGTAATTGATTTGGCAATCGATCTTGTAACTGATTTTGTAACTGATTTTGTGATAAATTTTGTGAAGCGGCGGTTGTTCTCTGTTTCACCGGATCACCGGAAGGACGAATTTGTTTTTGTAGAGTAATACCGTTTGGTGTTGTAATTTTAACGGTTAATGTTCCGGTTTTCCGTCCCAATTTGACGTAAACCAAAGTTCGGTTTGGGGTTATGTGAACTGGACGGTCATAGTGATAGATAATAGGTGTGCCGTCGGAATCCGAACAGGAAATTGAAATACTGACCGGTTGATTTTCTAAACCTGTCCATTCAACTGTTACCGGAGTCCAAAGACCGTTTTTGTAAAAACCTTCAATCCCCACCCGAATCGAAGTAATTTCAGGCGGCAACTCCGCAAAAAGCGGTAAAATAAATACAAACACACAACAGAATATTGTTGCAAAAAATTTAATCGGATACATAAAAATCGTGTCAACCGGTCTTAAGAATGGTGTAATCCCATACGTATTAAGTTAAGTATTATAAGTTAAGTATTAAAGTAATATTTCATTGGAATTTTTTTGTAAATTCTTTGATAAATTCTTTTGTAAATTCTTTTGTAAATTCTTTGATAAATTCTATTTTACAAATAAGTTACAAAGCGGCATCCTAACATTTTCTATGAGATTTTACAAGAGGGACTTCGTAAAAGTAACTGTCTATTTTAATAACCTTTTACTAATGATTGATTCCATTTTCTTCCGTCCTGAAAGAACAACATATTTAGTTAATAGTTCGTAGTGAATAGTTATACTGTATCCCGTAATAAATTGATTGGTAATATATCAGTAGAATTTTTATTTTGTAATCACTCTCACGGGGTAAACCCCGTCGTTAACGGCGGGTCTTGCCCCGCTATGATCTTTTTTCTACGCCCTGAAAGGGCAATATAAGCCAGCCCTACCCACCGGGTAGGGTTCAAATCACCAACAACCATTTCGCCCTGAAAGGAAATTTTCATGATTCACGCCAATCACTGTTACTCTCCAAAATGGGAAATAATCAGGAAGTTCAAGATTACTCAACTTTATGCCCCAAATGTCTCTTATGTCCCATCACAATTGTCCTTTGTGTCCCCAATATCTCTTAATATACTCAGTTATATACTCAGTTATATACTCATTGTACTTTTAGAATTTTGTTTTATAAGAGCAGAATTTTTTGGGTCTTTTATTTAAAAATCCTGTCAAAAAACGAAAACCCAATGGTCAAGTGTGATGAGTATATCCCTAATATCTCTTTGAATTTCGGCTTCAAAAAATTTTGCTGAAATATTCCGAATCTCTTGAAAAATAACGATTTGTGAATAAAATAATGAAATTATCAATTACAAATTAAATCGATTATTCAGGCAAAATCAATCCTTCAAATAAAATCAGCATAAAAGTTAGGAAAGAATAACATAAGGATATTTTAATGAACTCTTTTCTTTATGGTAACGAAAATCCGCATTGGCAAAATTTTTTTCATCGGGCGGCAATTCGATTGGTTGTTAGTTATCCAATAGTTGCTGTTATTTCGATTTCGGCGGCGGATGTTTTTTCTCTGCTGATATTACTTTTCTGGTTCCTTTCCGGTCATTGGCGGGAACGCTTTGATTTTGTGAAAAAAAATCCGCTTATTTTAGTTTCTTTACCGTTTATTGTGTTGACGTTTTCGGGAATTTTTCGGGATTGGCTGATTGCCGGCGATTATAACGTCTTTCTCGAATCAACACGGTATTGGTGGGGACATTATCCTCTCTTCTTTGCACTCATCATCGCCACCTTGTTACGTAGAAAAGAAACACAAAATACCATCTTTTCATCAATCAATCTTGCCATTATATTGCTTTGGATTCTGATATTGTTCTTTGGTACCGATTTATTACCGGAACCTTACAGGTTGGTCAATTTGCGCAAGATCAATCTTTACCGGAATACTATTTGTTTTGGTATGGGGCTTGTTCTTTGGGCGGGGCTTTGGATTTGTGTTCCGTTTACTTCCAGAAATATTCCATTGGTTCGGCGTTTTTTACCGCTTTCTGTTCTACTTGCTATGAAAGAAACAACCCGAATCTCCCCAATTGATCTCATACTTTTTCCATTTCGGAAACGGCGTTATGTATTAACGTTTTATTTTTCGTTATTGCGTTGGGGAATTGTTTGTTTGGTCTGTTATTATCTTTTTTGGCTCAATCCTTCTCGAACCGCTCAATTATCCTTTCTTGGTACGATTTCTGTATTGCTTGTAAGTTGGAATTGGAAAAAAGGCGGGGTGTTGGCTATTCTCTTTTGTTCCTTAATCATTATCACGGCTCAATCAATGTCTCCGGTTTTTGAAAGTAAAGCAAACAGAACAATAAATGAGACAAAAACATTTCTATTAGACCTATTAAACGATACGGATACATTCCAATCTCATGACCGGCTTATGATATGGAAACAGTTGTTTCCCTCAATTTGCCAAAAACCAATAACCGGTTATGGAATGGAACTGGGACGCAAAGAAGTACGGGCGAAAACATCACGAGTTGATCCTCATAACGAATTTTTCAATATTACATTGGAATTTGGTTTACTTGGTTTGGCTGTATTTTTGTTTTGGCTGATCTTTTTCTTTAATTATTTCCGAAACGATGTTCTTCCGTGGAAGTATTTGGGATTATTTATTGCAACTGCTATTATCATTGACAGTTTGTATAATTGTTCCTTGTCGTACAATCGTGAAAGTCATCTCTTCTGTGTTCTCATCAGCATCTTATACGTAACAAATAGACAATACCTCTCGAAAACAATAACAATAAACAATAACAATAAATAACAATGACCTTACAAATAACAATTCTTGACGGTGCGGCACTTAATCCGGGTGATTTGAGTTGGGGTGCTCTGGAACAATTGGGCGAGTTAACCGTGTATTCGCACAGTAAACCTCATGAAGTTATTCCCAGAGCAATCAATGCGGATGCGGTTTTTACGAATAAAGTTCTTTTCAGTAAAGAGGTTTTGTCGCAACTCCCGAAATTGAAATATATTGGTATATTCGCAACGGGTTATAATGTTGTTGATTTGGATGCTGCTCGCCAATACGGTATTCCGGTAACAAATATTCCTGGTTACAGTACGGAATCTGTTGTACAATTGACTTGGGCTCATCTTCTTAATCTGACATTCCGGCTTTGTGATCATGATGCTTCTGTCAAACAAGGTGATTGGTCACAATGCCCTAATTTTTGCTACTGGAATCATTCTCTTCTTGAATTGTCCGGTTTAACATTTGGAACAATTGGTTATGGTGCTATTGGGCGTCGTGTTACACAAATTGCTGATGCGTTTGGCATGAATGTTTTGGCGTACACTCCCAGACCTCATTCAAAAACAACCGATCCTTTTGTACAAATGGTTTCTCTCGAATCCCTTTTAAAACAAAGCGATGTTGTATCGTTGCATTGTCCGCTCACTTCAGAGAACAAAGAAATGATTAATTCTAAAACAATTGCGTTGATGAAACCAACTGCGTTTTTGTTAAATGTTTCGCGTGGACATTTGATTGATGAACAGGCTCTTGCGGACGCATTAAATTGGGGTAATTTAGCTGGAGCCGGATTGGATGTTCTTTCTGAAGAGCCGCCCAACTCCTCAAATCCGTTATTTCATGCCCGTAACTGCTTTTTCACGCCCCACATTGCCTGGGCAACATTGGCAGCCAGAAAACGATTACTCAAAATCGCCGTCGAAAATTTCCAGTCTTTTTTGAACGGAAAAACCCAAAACGATGTAACTTCAATAACATAATATCTCTGCCTGTCTTATTGTTACAATAAAATTCGCTCCGGTAAAAACGTTCTTGCCATAAAATGGTTTTACGTTTCCCTATCCGTTTTAGGTTGAAACTGAAAATAACATATCCTAGTTTTGAACGGTACCATTGGTTATTAAATTGAAAAATTAAATTGATGACTGCAAGAAGTATAATTACAATATAATTACAATATAATTGGGAACTTCTAAAAACTCATTTTTTTAGGAACGCAGGCGTCTCGCCTGCACTTTTTACAGGCAATGTGCAGTCGAGACGACTGCGTTCCTGATGTTTTTAGAAGTTCCCAATTACAATTTATCCGCAGAGAATACCGAGAATGCCTGAAAAAATCAAGCCGGAAGTATTGATATCTTCCGGCTTGATGGGCAATTGATAGAGCGGTTCGATGATCCGCTTATCGGTTGTGATTGATTGTCGGATTATCCGCCGGTGTGACAAACGGGAACCGGTTTCCACGCTTCGACATTCCGTAAACTGAAAAACCCTTTTTTGTAAGCCGGAAACGGAACCCATTGAACCGGACAAGTTTTGGGACAACCACAATTGGTCGGCTTAACACATTCGCATTGCTCTTGACAACCGCATTGCTTTTCCACCCAAACATGAGTTTTGGCAAAACCGTGTTGTAATTTCTTAAATGCTGGAATCCGCACCAAATCGCGAGGAACAACCGTTTCTTCCACTACAACAGTTTCCGTTTGCAGAACACATGGAGCCGGTTCAAAGAAACGTAAGGTTTTGCGGGGAGAAAGCAGCCTTTTCCCGAAAATAAGCCGCGAATCAACACAACCACATGGAGATTCGGGAGCAACTTCCGCAACAACAACACCATCAACCGGAGCAGTCGCTTTCACAGCCTCGTCCGCCGAAATATTCACGGCAAAAAAGACGGCAAAAACAACAATACAAAAAGAAATCATTTTTCTTAACATCGTGTACTCCTTTATTTCTAAAGAGAATTAAGAATAGACGTTTGAGCCTGACTCCAACTTCGAAGACAATACCTAAACACAAACATCATTCTAAATCAATTAAATGATTCCTATAAAATTTGACATAAAACCAATCTTTTGTCAATATACCCTGTCAATAAAGTTTATATATTTATCGTATTTTATCCAATCGGTAAACTTAAACATATTTGACTGAAGCAGGATAGTGAAAAGAGTTTAAAAAATATGTAATATATCAGTGGAATTTTTGTTAAAATTTTTTAACACGAAACACACGAAATTACACGAAAAACACGAAAGTTCCCTTTAGATAATTTTCGTGTATTTCGTGTTTAAAATAAAAAGATACATTTTTTCAATGATTATGTATTTATTTTCGTCAACCTTATTTTTACCTAATTTTCAAATTCATAACCCCAAAAAATTGAAAAACAATTATTCCACTGATATATTACAAAAAATATTTTGTGCAAAACCAATATACTTTTGCGCAAAATTAACTTGATTTTTACGGCGACACCATTAAAATTATTTTTTTCTTATTCAACAATCTATCAAATCTATCACTAAAATTATTTACCATGACAAAATCAAACAAAAAATTTGCGGTTGGTCTCGATTACGGAACGAACAGTGTTCGGGCATTGATTGTCGATGTTGAAAACGGGGATGAAATTGCTACTGTTGTCGATTCTTATCCGAGTGGTGATGCGGGAGTTCTTCTTGATCCGAAGCAACCGTTGCTCGCACGTCAGAATCCTGATGATTATATCAATGGTTTTTATCGTTCTGTTTCCGGTGTTGTCCGGCAGGCTCTTGATGTGAAAGATGCGGAGTTTCATCCTGATAATGTTGTTGGTATTGGAGTTGACACAACCGGCTCTACTCCAATTCCTGTTGACCGTAACGGTATTGCATTGGGTTTGTTACCGCAATTCAAAAACGAACCGGACGCTCAATCATGGTTGTGGAAAGATCATACCGCCTTCGCCGAAGCCGCCGAAATTACAGAAAAAGCCTCGCATTATCAAGTAAAATATCTTTCCCAATGCGGGGAACGTTACAGCAGTGAATGGTTTTGGTCGAAGATATTACATTGTAAACGGGTTAATCCGAAAGTATTTGAAGCCGCTTATTCGTGGGTCGAACTGGCTGATTTTATTCCGGCGTTGATGATCGGAAACACCAATCCCGATACTTTGCCGCGCAGTATTTGCGCTGCCGGTCATAAAGCGATGTTTCACACACAATGGGGCGGGTTGCCCAGTGTGGAATTTCTTGGTTCACTCGATCCCGATTTGGTACGTTTACGGGAACATTTTAATAATGAAACAAAAACTTCCGATCAAGCCGCCGGTCAACTTTGTGAACAGGTTGCGGCGAAGGTAGGACTTCCGCCCGGAATTCCTGTTACGGTTGGACTGTTCGACTGTCACGCCGGTGCTGTCGGTGCCGGAATCAAACCGGGAACTTTAGTCAAGATTATTGGAACAAGTACCTGCGACGTAATGATTCATCCGCTTTCCGAACCGCTTGCAACAATTCCCGGTCTTTGCGGAATTGTCCCTGGTTCTGTGATGTCGGGAATGTACGGAATTGAAGCGGGACAATCCGGTGTCGGTGATATTTTTAACTGGTTTGTTAAAAATTTGACGCCGGAATCTTTTACAAAAACAACTGATATTCATAACGCTTTGGCTTGTGAAGCGGAAAAACTGACACCAGGTGAAAGCGGTTTATTGGTACTCGACTGGCATTGCGGAAACCGAACAATTTTAGTTGATCAGTTATTGACCGGACTTATCCTTGGTATGACGGTTCACACGACAGCACCGGAAATTTACCGTGCTCTTATTGAAGCAACCGCATTCGGAGCATTAACTATCATCAATCGTCTTGAAGAATACGGCATCAAAGTTAATGAAGTGATCAATTGCGGCGGTATTGCGGAAAAAAGTCCGTTGACCATGCAGATTTACGCCGATGTCTGTAACAAACCAATGAAAATTTCCCGCAGCCCACAAACATGTGCACTTGGTGCTGCCATACTAGGAACGGTTGCCGGAGGATATTACAAAAATGTCGAAACCGCCCAGCAAAAAATGACCGGTGTTAAAGAAAAAATTTATGTTCCCAATTCACACGCGGTTGCTGTTTATCAGCGGATTTATAAATTGTATCATGATTTACATGATTCATTTGGGCGCAACGAAAATCCGCAAAGTTTGTACCATGTGATGAAAGAACTCATTGATATTCGTGAAAACGTGCGAAAATAAATTTTGTGATTTGCGATTTGGGGATTGTGGTTTGTGTTGCATGCGGAATGATTGCCGTTTAGGTAGCAATCCGCTTGCGGCACTCTCCACTCTCAACTTTCCACTATCAACTATTATTCTGCTCTTTCAGGGCAAATACCTTTTTAACCTCCAACATAAAAAAATTTTATGACATTTTCCAACATTTTTCTTTTTGCGCAATCCCAACCGATTATTGGACTTGGGTTGTATGATTGGATCACATTGATTCTTTATTTTAGTATTTTGATTGGAGTTGCTTGGTGGGTTGTTCGCCAGAAAACAGAAACATCGACTGATTATTTTCTTGCGGGTAAAAAGGCAACTTGGGTTATTATTGGAGCGTCACTGTTTGCTTCCAATATTGGTTCGGAACATTTGGTTGGTCTTGCTGGAACAGGCGCAAGCGATGGTATGGCGATGGCGCATTACGAGTTACACGCTTGGTGTTTGCTCATTCTTGGTTGGGTGATGGTTCCGTTTTACGAGCGGAGTTGCGTTTACACCATGCCGGAATTTCTCGAAAAACGGTATTGTAGTTTGGCACGGTGGTTTCTTTCTGTTGTCAGTTTGATTGCCTACATTCTGACCAAAATTTCCGTAACTCTTTTTGCCGGCGGAATCGTTTTTCGTGCCTTGTTTCCTGTTGCGATTTTTCCCGGAATTGATAATTTTTGGGTCGGCGCAGTCGGCATGGTTGTTGTTACGGGAATTTATACGATTCTCGGAGGTTTACGAGCGGTTCTATTTACCGACTTATTTCAGACAATTGTATTACTCATTGGTTCCACTTGTGTTCTTCTGATCGGTCTTCAACAAGTTGGCGGTTGGACAACCCTCAAAGAAACTGTTCAAAACACCGACCGAATTTACGGTTACAAGATTATTGTCTCGGAACCTGTTAATGATAATAATAGTAATGATAACAATAACAACAACAACAACAACAACAATAATAATAATAATAATAGAAACGACAATAAAATATCGACGGTTTTTTTGAAAAATAAACATGGTCAAGATATTATTGTAATGCGTCCGAAATCGCTGAATGATCAACGCACTACCAATTGGCTTTACTTTCATGAATTGACCAAAGACGATATTCTTAGTGCCAAACTTGCAGAAAATCTTGAAACGGAACAATTTCAAAATCTGTTGTTGACTCATAAAGAGGTGATGTTACAAGATTTACCGTCTATTATGCCGGATACTCAGCGACATAAAGCGGATCATTTCAATCTTTGGAAACCGAATTCTCATCCGGTTTTTCCTTGGTTTGGGCTTTTATTTGGTGCGCCGATTGTTGGGCTTTGGTACTGGACAACCGATCAATATATTGTTCAAAGAACGTTGGCGGCTAAAAATCAACGGGAAGCGCGGCGTGGTACTATTTTTGGTGCTTATTTGAAGATGGCGCCTGTTTTTATTTTTATTCTTCCGGGCATGATTGCTTATGGTTTGGCGGTGCAGGGCAAGATCAGTGCGGAAGTTCTCTATGAACCCAATCAGGCATTTCCGATACTGGTTAAAGAAGTACTTCCGGTTGGTCTCAAGGGTATTGTGATTGGCGGACTTATGGCGGCGCTCATGAGTTCGCTTGCTTCGGTTTTCAATTCTTGTTCAACATTGTTTACAATGGACATCTACACCAAAATATACCGAAATGCTTCTGAAAAACATCTTGTGTGGGTTGGGCGTTTGGTAACAGGTTGTATGGTGGTTCTTGGATTACTTTGGATTCCGGTCATCCGCCACATGCCTGGCACATTGTACGGATATTTACAAAGTGTTCAGGCGTATATTGCGCCGCCTATTTTTGCGGTTTTTTTCCTTGGCGTGTTTTTCAAACGAATCAATGCTTATGGTTGTATGACGGGGTTGATTGCCGGATTCATTCTGGGAATGCTGCGTCTTGTTACTGAAATTATTTATAATAGCCGTTTGGTGCCGGAATGGTTTTCGGACGGCAGTTTTCTCGAATGGTTCGCAACAGCCAGTTTTACATTCGTTTGTATTTATCTAACGTTAATTTGTTCACTATTGATTGTTGCGGTCAGTTTTTTAACACCCAAACCGCGTGAAGAACAGTTGACGGGTTTAACTTACGCCACGTCTTCCGACGAACATCGTCAACTTACTCGTGAAAGTTGGAATTGGTTTGATGTCGTGCTGACCTGCGGACTTTTGGTTATTATTGTTTCAATTTATATCTATTTCACCGGTTGATTGCCAAAATAAACTTGTAACCGTTCACGTGAATAAACAAAAGGCAGGCAACGTTTTGCTGAAAGGTTTTCACCCACGGTTGTACCTGTTAGATTTGTTATTGTGTTGTACGCTGTTGGTTTTCAATTTCCGTCCGTTAACAGGGGCAAGTCGGCGAGTACCGCCGACTTGCCGATAGTTTGGGGCAAACAATTTTAAATCATTTTTTTCGTCAGTTTGTAGGAAAAATTTCAGGTTATTATTTTCGATTGATTTTTATTCTTGTGTCAATAAAATAAGATATTTCAATTCTAACTCCTCGCAAAAGAAAAATCGATCATAGAATCTGCGGACGATTAAAATTTTATATTCCAGCGATTAATAAAAGCGGTTAATAAAATAGACCGTTGCGTAATTTTAGGAGTTTGCAGTACAAATTGACAAGTTTACGTGGAAGGTTAAAATAAAGGGCAAAATTTTTGTGAACATTGGAAAAACTGTCATCTATCAGGTGAGTTAAATTTTAGGTAGAAAAGTTCGATTTGAAGTCCCGTTTGTGAATACTGAAACAAAAAAATAACTCCAATATTATAAACAAAATTATGTCAACTCCTTCTGTTCTTATTCTTGGCGGTGGTCCTAACCGTATTGGACAAGGAATCGAATTTGATTATTGCTGTTGCCATGCGGCATTTACGGTCAAGCAGTTAGGTTATCGGGCGGTAATGATGAACTGCAATCCCGAAACGGTTTCAACAGATTATGACACATCGGATGTTCTTTATTTTGAACCGTTGACTCTTGAGGATGTTCTTGCGGTGATTGCGCATGAGAAGCCGATAGGTATAGTGTTGCAATTTGGCGGTCAGACGCCGCTCAATCTGGCAAAGTCTCTTTCTGATGAAGGGGTTCGGATTTTGGGAACTGATGTTGCATCGATTGCGTTGGCGGAAGACCGGCGTCAATTCGGCGAAATGTTACAGGAACTCGAAATCCGGCAAACTCCCGGCGCAACCGCTGTCGAACTTGATGACGCTTTAGCGGCGGCTGAACGTATTGGGTTCCCTGTGTTAATGCGTCCGAGTTTTGTTCTTGGCGGAGCCAAAATGGAAATCATTTTTGACCGTGATGATTTGAAGTCCTATTGGAATGCATTGCTTGAATATTCGTTGCAAGTGGATTTAACACTCAGTGAAGAACGCCCGATTTTGATAGACCGTTTTCTGGAAGATGCCATTGAAATTGACGTGGATGCGGTTGCTGACGGCGAGACGGTTATTGTTGCGGCAATTATGGAACATATTGAAGAAGCGGGAATTCACAGTGGTGATTCGGCATGTTCTCTTCCGCCGCAGTCATTGACGCCGAAGTTGATTCGGCAACTCGAAAGCGCAACCCGAAAAATTGCTCTTAAAATGAATGTTGTTGGTTTATTGAACATTCAGTTTGCGATTAAAAATAATTTAGTTTATGTGTTGGAGGTTAATCCGCGTGCAAGCCGGACAATTCCGTTTGTCAGCAAAGCTATTGGCGAACCGTTGGCGAGTATTGCAATGCGTGTAATGCTTGGTGAAAAGTTATCGGAGATGTTTTTGGTCAAACCGTTTAGACGTTGGCAAGAGTTGAATCATGTTGCGGTGAAGGAATCGGTGTTCCCTTGGTCGCGTTTTCCTGGGGTGGACACGCGGTTGGGACCGGAAATGAAATCAACCGGCGAAGTCATGGGTATTGCGGAAACATTTGGCGAAGCGTTTGCGAAAGGCGAAAACGGAACCGGTATTCCGATTCCGCTTTCGGGCAATGTTTTTGTTTCGGTCAAAGAGTCGGACAAACCAATGATTGGCGAAATTGCCCGTCAACTGGTTCAACTTGGTTTTAACATTATTGCATCACGGGGAACAGGTGCGGTGTTGAAGAGTATGGGGTTCAATGTTGAGACTGTATCAAAAATTATCGAAGGTGAACGTCCGAACATTCTGGACCGGATGATTGACGGTAAAGTGCAATGGATTATCAACACTCCATCAGGAAAAAATCCGCATCGGGATGAGGTATTGATTCGTACTACAGCTATGCGTCTTGGAGTTCCGCTTGTTACGACAATTCGCGGAGCCAAAGCGTTTCTTGAAGCCGTGCTATTCCTCCGTGAAAATCCCAATGTCAATGTCAAAGCAATTCAGGATTACCTATTGTTCTGACAGATTGAGTAGAACAGATGAGGATGTTAATTGGTTTAGATTTTGAATTATTCTTTGGATTACTTTGTTTTTTGTTTTAATTTTTTTAACACGAAACACACGAAATTACACGAAACACACGAAAGTTTTTTTAGATAGTTTTCGTGTATTTCGTGAAATTTAGTGTATTTCGTGTTTAAAACTTTTTTGAAAATAATTTTTTGTATTTTTTTCTTTCTTTGTTTGTGTCGTTCTTTCGTACTCTCAAAAAATAATCCTTGAAAATCTGCGAAAATCGCTGAACAAAAATCTGCGAAAATCTGCGCAATCTGCGGACCCAAATACTACGTCTTGTTTAATTTTTTTTCAAAAGTACAATTCTTAAATGCCCAAACGCAATAAAAATTTGAGCATAAATTTTTATGGAGCAAACTCTACAATCAGATTCATCGTGCCGTGAATTTTTACAATATTCTGTAGGAACAACGGCGGTTTCGATGTTATTTTTTGAGGTGCTGTTACCTCTTGCCGGGCAAACAGCCTCACCAACCCAACCCAATGAAAGGAAATCCGTTATGTCAAAAATTAAAGGAACGCAAACAGAAAAAAATTTGTTAAAAGCGTTTGCTGGAGAATCGCAGGCGAGAAATCGTTATACTTTTTTCGCTGCTAAAGCCTCTGAAGAAGGATATGAGCATATTGCCCATATTTTTTTGGAAACTGCGGAACAAGAAAAAGTTCATGCTTTTCAATTTTTCAAATATCTTGATGGCGGTGGAGGTTTGGAGATTACTGCTAGTTATCCGGCGGGATCAATTCTGACTACTGAAAAAAATCTTGAAGAAGCGGCTGCTGGTGAACTTGAAGAATGGTCTATTCTCTATCCTGAATTTGCCAAAATTGCCAAAGAAGAGGGTTTTACTGATGTTTCAAGAACCTTCACTGCCATTGGTGTTTCGGAAAAACAACACGAAAAGCGTTATCGGGGTTTTCTGGAACATTTGCGAGCTGGTGATTTATTCAAACGTGAAGGAGTTATCTGGCGTTGCCGACATTGCGGTTTTATCAGCAATACCCCAAGTGCACCAAGTGTTTGCCCCGCATGTAAAATGCCGCAATCCTGGTTCGAAATCCTCGCCGAAAATTGGTGAAAATAGTTGAGAGTGGAGAGTGGATAGTGGATAGTGTCGCATGCGGATTACTACCTAAACGGCAATAACTCCGCTTGCGGCACTATTAACTATTAACTATTAACTACATGAGAGTAATATACTTTTCACGGTTAAAAACGGCTTTTTTTGTCTGTGAACTTTCTAATATAATTGGCAGCAAACCGGCAAAATAAAGCAAGTCCCAAACCAATTGTAATACCAAAAAGGTCTTGAAAAATATCAATCCATTGAAATTCCCGAATTGGCAATATTTCCTGGATAATCTCGGTGAAAAATGTATAAAATACAAGTAAAAATATCCAAAATAGAATGTTTTTCTTTCTGCGCCCCAATTCAACCAAAAAACCAAGTAATGTAAATGTGATCAAATGTTCATATCCCTGAGTTTTATCCGATGGTTGCCAACCATTGAGCAAAACGGTTGGATTGGGTAACCACAAAAGCAATGTCAGAAAAACAGCATAACATCCCGTTATGTAATGTAATAGACGTAACCAATTCATATTTTCAAGTCAAAAAAAACCAATCATCCTCATAGAATACGTTATTATACCACAAAATCACAACAGAAAAAGAATTTTAAAAAATTGGTCTGGATTTATTTTTGGTTCTTTGTTAAAATTCCGCCCTATTGCAAGTGAAAGTCGGATTGTTTCGATTTTTCGCATTAAATGGTTAACACCAAACCGGTGAATGAATTCACCGGTAACAATTTTCCCCTTTTTTTCCAAACATGGAGGTTTATGAATGAGTGACAAAATTGTTAGTTCCCTGTTTTCCGCATTGATTGGCGGAATTGTTGGTGCATGTGTAGTGTTTTTCATGTCTGGTAAAACAAAGTTCGACACCCTTGAAGTGGGTTCGTTGAAAATTACCAAACTGGCAACATTTCTCAACGCAGAAGGTAAAGATGACGTGGTCATTAAGGATGGCTCCGTTCTTGCCAACAATGTGGTTCTTGGTAAAAAGTTCATCGGACAACAGTATCAAGGTCATGTTTTCGTCGGTAACCGGATTTTCACCAGTCCAGATAACTTGGTGGAAACCCCAATGGACAAATGGAAGTTCTTTACCGAAATCGGTTCTTCCGATGAGATGGGCGGAGAGTTAATCGTCCGCAGTCCGCACGGTGCCAATGTGGTCGGGCAACCCGTCAATACAGGCGCACTTTTTCGTGTAGGATTCGATAAAGGTAATGATGCACCGCAGTTGTTCGCACGGAGCAACGAAAACGGCGGAATATTACATATTCCGTTCATCCGTCCGCAACCCAATGCCGAAACTCCGGCTCCAACAGAAGGAACCCCAGCAACAACAACTCCAGTTGCTGCTCCCGCCGAAACCTCGGCTATTCCCGTAACTCCGGTAATTCCATCAGCTGTTGCTGCCGAAAATACCGGAAATGCAACGAAATAAAAAGCAAAACGTAAAACGTACATGTAAAAAAATGTAATACACTTTACTTTATATTACATTACAAGATTAACATTGCCGAAATTTCGGTTGCAGGCTCCTTATGATGATGCAAACCGCACACAAACACCGAACGAGGAAAAATGATTACATCGTACGGTGTTTTGTGTTGTTTGTTCTTTATTCTTGTATTTTTCCGGTTCCGTTGGTTTTTTCAGCGGAAAACAAGATACCGGAAGAACGCGGTCAGATTTCTCTTTCGGGAATATTTTTTCCGGATCGGGGAAAAATTTCATCATTTTTTCGGTATGACCAACCCTTTGCTTTTGATTTATTCCATTCCAAATCACCGTGCCGGTTTCGGACATGGATTCGTGGTTTTGGTAATTGGAGTCATCTTGGTCATTCTGATGGGCTTACTGATCTGGAGTATTACTCATACGGAGTATCGGTCGGCATCGACAGGCAAATCGGTCAACAATTACTGTTTGGAATTTCGCTGGGCGGAAACCAATGTCCATCGCAAGGAACCAATAAATTATTGCAATGGAAATCAACTCTATCATCGGTTCATACTTCCGCCTATTGCCGCACAACAATACAAAATATATTTTTTGATTTTGAAGGCGGACTTGGTTACAATGAACAATCATTTCCGGCTCAAACAAATCAAGCAACTCAAACGGCAATTCAGTGGAATCTCAACGCTGAAACCGGAACATGGTGGACACAGGGACTTGGAAAAGTAGAACCTTATCTTGGATTACGGCATGTTTCCCTCGAACTCAATCCCAAAAATAATTCAAAAACAACCTTCTTATTGGGAGTTCGTTATTCGTGGAAAACAACCGGAATTTATTCGGTTACATCACCGCGGTTGTATGGCGGAATTTTTCAAGAGTTAGGAGACCGAAATCTTTTAAGTGTTGCCTCATTCACAGACGCTCCAACTGTTTTCGCAATCCCGGGATATAAAATTACCGAAACACGATTTTTTTTCGGCGGCGGTTTTACTTCGTCTATGGGATCAAGTTTGGACATTTATTTTCGTTATACAGCAGAAACCGCATCGAATTACTCATCACACACTCTGCTGTTCGGTATGAACTGGAATTACTGACAAATTCACTGATCGTTTTGTAATTATTGTAATTATACTGTATCCCGTAATAAACAGGTCTTTTGGTAATATATCAACGGAGCGAGAGAGTAGTTGATAGTGGAGAGTTGAGAGTTGATAGTTGATAGTGTCGCATGCGGAATTATTGCCGGTTAGGTCGTAATCCGCTTGCGACACTATCCACTCTCCACTATCAACTCTCAACTATTTTTGCCCTACGCTGTTACTTATTGCCCCTATTGCCCCTTCGGGGCGGTTGCTGAATAATTACGAATAAATATTCTACGGAACAGTCACGTATCATTTACTTTTGGGAACTTCTAAAAACTCATTTTTTTAGGAACGCAGGCGTCTCGCCTGCACTTTTTATAGGCAATGTGCAGTCGAGACGACTGCGTTCCTGATGTTTTTAGAAGTTCCCTTTTATGTTTTGGGGTTATCTTTTTTCTCGATTTTTGCCCATGAATCTCTTAGCGATACTGTACGATTAAACACAAGCCTATCCGGTTTGGAATCAACAGAATCAATACAGAAATATCCGATGCGTTCAAATTGATAACGTTCTTTCGGAATTGCGTTTGTTAAAGCCGGTTCCAATTGGGCGTCCGAAATAATCTCCAATGAATTTTTATTCAGATATTCTTTATAATCTGTTGGGTCTTGCGGATCATCCGGTGTTGCTTTTGTGAACAAGCGATCATAGAGTCGGATTTCGGCATTGACGGCGTGTTCCGCACTCACCCAATGAATTGTCCCTTGAACCTTGCGGCCATCCGACGATGTCCCGCCGCGCGTTTCAGGATCGTAATTGCAATGGACTTCCGTAATATTTCCGGCAACATCTTTCACACAACCGGTACATGTTACATAATAAGCGTAACGCAAACGGACTTCCTGACCCGGTGTGAGCCGGAAATATTTTTTGGGAGCGTTTTCCATAAAATCGTCTCGCTCAATATACAAAACTCTTGAAAATGGAACCAATCGTGTACCATCCGCTTCGTTTTCGGGATTATTGATTGCTTCGAGTTGCTCTGTTTTGCCTTCGGGGTAATTGTCGATAACAAGTTTGAGCGGACGCAAAACACCCATACACCGTAACGCCCGTTTATTAAGGTCTTCCCGAATAGCGTTTTCGAGTTTGACAACATCAATAATACTGTTCATCTTGGCAACCCCAATCTCACGGCAAAACGCCCGAATCGCTTCCGGTGTGTAACCGCGGCGGCGTAAACCACAAATAGCCGGCATTCGCGGATCACTCCAACTTGTTACAAATTTCCCCTTGACAAGTTCCAATAATTTCCGCTTACTCATCACCGTATAAGTTAGGTTCAACCGCGCAAATTCATATTGATGGGGCCGCCAAATATTATCGAGATTGTCGAGAAACCAATCGTACAACAAACGATGATGTTCAAATTCCAATGTACAAATCGAATGAGTAATATTTTCAATAGAATCTTCAAGACCATGCGCCCAATCATACATTGGATAAATAATCCATTTCGTTCCGGTACGGTGATGTTCCGCATTCACAATCCGGTACATCACCGGATCACGCATGTTGAAATTCGGCGATGCCAAATCAATTTTGGCACGAAGAGTCCGTTCACCTTCGGCAAACTCTCCGTTACGCATTTTCCGAAAAAGTTCAAGATTTTTTTCCGGTGAAAATTCCCGACCGGCACTCGGAATCATTGGTTTGTCTGGTGTTCCGCGATTATCGCGCATTTCGTCCGGTGTTTGGTCGCAAACGTAGGCTTTACCTTTTTGAATCAGTTCTTCCGCCCAAGCATACATTTGATCAAAATAATCGGAAGCATAACGAATCCGTCCGGTTAAATCTTCACCCGTAATCCATTGTACGTCTTCAATAATAGACTCAACATATTCCGTTTCCTCTTTGGAAGGGTTGGTGTCGTCAAAACGAAGCGTGAAATCTCCGCCATATTTTTTTGCCAGACCAAAGTTTAAACAAATACTTTTAGCATGACCAATATGCAGATAACCATTGGGTTCCGGCGGAAAACGAGTTGCAATTCGTCCGCCGTTCTTGCCGGTACGGAGATCATCCTCAATGATTTGTTCAATAAAATTTAACGAACGAGATTCTGGAATGTCTGTAGTCATATAATGAATAGTTATTGGTGTTGCAATACGTTTTGTTTTGTAATATATCAGTGGAATTTTTATTTTGTAATCACTCTTACGGGGTAAACCTCCGTCTAACGGCGGGGCTTGCCTCGCCATGATCTTTTT
>JAITIZ010000317.1 GCA_031279215.1 Planctomycetaceae bacterium | reverse complement strand
GAAGGTTCGATTTCGTACACTTATGACAAATATGGCAATCAGGCAACCGTTCAGACGGACAACGATCCGCCAACCTATTACACTTATGACCGTTATGGACGTTTGGCTACTGTTTCAAGTGATAATAAAACAACATATTATGAATACGATATTTTTGGAAATCTTGCCAAAACAAAATTACCAAACGGAATAATTACAACTTATCAATACGATAATATGAATCGTTTGATCAAATTATCGAATTTTGCGGATAAAAATAATAACGATACTTTTGACAATGGCGAAGGTATTTCAGAATTTTCATATACTCTTAATAATCTTGGACGAAAAGATTATGCTTTTGAAAAGTTCTGGACTGAATACGGAGAGCGGGAAAATGAGATTGATTGGGAATATGACGAAGCCGGACGACTCATTTATGAAAAATTCGATCACTACAATGATGAATTTGACCAAACAAGTGAATGGATTTATGACCTTGTTGGTAATCGTCTGAAACAATCTATTAATGGTACAATAACAACTTATAATTATGACGTTAATGACCGATTGTTAAATGAAATTACAAATAACAAAACAACTATTTATGATTACAAACAGACACAACAAACATCAAAGAAAATTTCTGAAAATGGTGTTCTTATTTCAGAAACAACTTTTGAATACGACGCACAAGGTAGAATGTCTGTAGTTACGATTACTTCTGGCAATCGTACTGAAATAACAAAATATAAATACGGAACCGATGGAATCCGTGTCTCTGCGGAACATGAAGTTTGGGAAAATGGTGAATTAAAATCTAAAACAAAAACTGAATATCTCAATGATCCGCTTAATATTACTGGATATTCACAAGTTTTGAAACAGACTGAAACAGACATTATTACCAATGAAGAAACTGTTACAACGTATATTATTGGACATCAACGTATTTCACAAATAGTTGTTAAAAATGGTACAGAACAGGAATTTTACTTTACCTTTGACGGACATGGAAGTACAAGAGTTTTACTAGGTGTAACCGCTGCTATTTTACAGTTATATTCCTTTGATGCTTATGGTAACGCTATTAACTTTGATCCATCTGTTGCGCTAACTGAATTTCTATACAGCGGTGAACAATTCGATTCAAAAATTGGGCAACAATATTTACGTGCGCGATATTACAATCCGACAACTGGAAGATTCAATCGACTTGATCCATTTTTCGGAAATTTGAACGATCCGCAATCTCTACATAAATATCTGTACACTCATGCCGATCCCATAAATGGCATTGATCCGACTGGTGAAAGTGCGATATTCGCTACATTAACAATAGTAGTAACTGCACTTAGCTTGATAAGCTTTGTAGGTATTCCAATTGTAGGAAGTGTATATTTAAGCCCTGGAATCAGGAATATTATTTTTTCTCCATGGACTAGTCTTAAAACTACATCAAGATTGTCATGGCAAAAGGTAATAAATAGCTTTTTAAAACCACGAAACCATGCCGTTGCAGCATATCTCATGGAACATAGTCTGCAAGATTCACCAAACGATCTGAATTTTGGGCAAGGACATTTTATAACACAGAAAATACGCCAATCAGCAGAATACAAAGAATTCAAAAACAATCTTGCAAAAGAATTTTCACCAGGAGATATATTTGAAAATGAAAAACGACTTATAACATTTACCAGTACTGATTTGTTTCTTGGCATTCACAAAGCAACAATGATAGTTAGTGGCAGAATCAATGAGAATGGTGAATTAGTAGATTTCAGGGCACATCTATATGATAAATACGACTTTGCCTTAGTAACTGGATATCATGGGGCATATGGTGGATATTATGGATATGGCACTTATAATGGGTACAGTGGATATTACTATGGAGCTGAATTACAAAGTATGGCATTTGGTGTTCTGGCAACCATAGCGAACAATATGGCATGGACTGATCAACAAGTTGGCATAATAGTTCCTTATAAATTTACGGTTAATGTCGAATGAACTTTGAAACTAAGAAAAAATATCCGAGCAAGATCAAAAGCAATCACTTTTGGTCCTACTTAATCATTGTTGTTGCAATCGCGGGTGTTTTCTTGTCGTCAATTTTAGCACTTTTTGTAACTACAACGAATGTTACGTTAAATGCTTTAGAAGAAGGCATATATATGCCAGGTCGCGATACGGTTGAATGGTATAAAGAAGGAAAATATGAGATATTAAGAGATGATAACGAAAATTTTTATGCTGTATGTGATAATTCGTTGAGGTCTTCACCTAAAATAATACTTGAAAACATTAAGAAATGGCGATACGTGTCAATATGTTCGTGTCAATACATTTGCGCAATTGATGAAAAAGAAAATTTTTATATCTTGAACCTAGAGAGTGGTGAACTACAATGCCCATCATATTTAGATGAGATGCCAAAAGAATTTATGCGAACATATAAATCTTTAAGAAGGGATGTTCTTTTATGGTGGTAAATGTCACAGTAGGCGAAAATATGGTTATTACGATTATCTACAAATTTTGAATTACCTTAATTTTTAGTGTGATAATCAAATTCGAGACGATTTTCCGAAAAGCAGAAAATGAGTTTGTAAAGTAATCATTTCGATTAGGGGTGAGTAATAAAAAATTCGTTTTAAAATTGCGATTTACGAATACAGCGGTTGCAGATTGATCGTTACAAAACAAATAAAAAAATGGTAATATATCAGTGGAATAATTGTCTGTTTTTTGCAAGTACTTAATTCCAAACAACTTACATCAAATTTTATGTTTTAAACCTTGAAATTACGTGTGTTCTTAACTGGTTATTACATAAGAACTTACGTCAAAGACGATAATTCCACTGATATATTACAAAAAATGGAAACTTTTAGTAAACATTTGTAAGACAAAAATAAATGTTAACTTATCAATTCCTAACAAAACAAGAAAAACGAAAAACGTATTGGAAGACACCAAGACGGTCGGTAGGAAAACGAATCAAATATTTATACAATAATAATTTGACTTCTCTTGTCAATTTTAATGATATTCAGTTGATCAATAACAAATACAATCTATTCGGTCAGGTTATTAAAAACGTAACAGATGGTCGAATTGTTGAATATGAATATGACGATCTTGGACGCCAAATCGCAACAATTGATCGTCCTGTAACAATTAACGGTCAGGTTGTACAACATCGAAGTGAAACGGTTTATGACGAATATGGTCGTGTTTCAATTTCACGAGTGAATGTCAAACAGTTTGCTGACGGAACGATTGATCGTAGTAATGCCCAAGAATTGAAGTACATTTATGACGCTAATGGAAACGTAACTAAAACTATCTTTGCGGACGGAACGGAAATTTCGGCGGTTTACAACGAACAAGGACAAAAGATTTCTGAAACAAACCAACTCGGTCAAACACGTCAATTTGAATACGATATTAAGGGTCGGCTTGTTGCGGTTCTCCTTCCGGAGGTGCTTGATCCAAAAACAGGAACATCCGTTAATCCGCGATACGAATATCAGTATGATGATTTTGGACGGCAAATATGGATACGTGATCCAAACGGTAGTGAAACACGTTTTGAATATGATTCTTTTGGTAACCAGATTTCACGAACCTTGCCGCTTGGTTTCGGTGCCGATGGAATTCTTGGAACAGCCGACGATAATGTTTTACCGGAAGGTGAT
>JAITIZ010000314.1 GCA_031279215.1 Planctomycetaceae bacterium | reverse complement strand
AACCTTAAACAACATCAATAAATTTTCCAATTTTTTCGATTCACTGTCAATCAGGGGGTAAAACAAAAATGATAGATATTCTTTTTATTTTATATTTGAATATTTGCCGATTGTTTGTTTTCTAATTTTGGGGGGACTTGAATTTTGAAAATAATTGTAATTATTCAGTAGCGATTTTATTTTTCCTTCTTAATCCCATTAGGGTTGAGAAGTGCATAACCGGCGGTCAAGCGAAACACAACCGCAGGATCAGGAACTTCCCCACTCCCAAAGCCCTGCAAGAGCGAGATAGTAGTTGATAGTGGAGAGTGTCGCAAACGGATTACTAGACCTTTTCTCTAACCTTATTTTGTTTTTTTTAAGATTGCTCTTTCATAACTTTCGTTTTATTGTTATTCTTCTCGGAGTGTTTCTTTTTTCTTTCTTTCCTTTTCTTTTTAACCGATTTTTTCTTTATGTATTCCCCCGAAGTTACCAAAGCTCTTAAGCAAAGTGATCGCCAATTTAAAAAGTTTGTAATATATCAGTGGAATAATTTTTTTGATTATATTTTCGTGGTCTTTCCTTAATCTATTATGTTTTCTTAGTCCCGCAGGGACGAGATGTGCATAACCGTAGGTGCAGCGAAGCGCAACCTACGGTCAAAATGCCCGCCATAACAAAGCCCCGCACGGGGCGAGATTATCAGCCACAACAGTCATCATCTCGCCCTTGCAGGGCTTTGGAAAAGGAGGGAGTTCCTGCTCCGGCGGTTGTGCTTCGCTTCACCGCCGGTTATGCATTTCACACCCCTAGCGGGGTTAAGAGCAAAAAACAAAAATTCCACTGATATATTACAAATATTGTTCCACTGAAACAATTTCAATTAAAAGCCTCATAATATCAATTCGACAAAATATCAACCGTAACTACCAATCAGCCAAACAACCGAATGATTATGGGAATTTTAAAAAATCTTAATCCGTGTACAATTATTGCCTGTTGTAAGGCAATGATACAAAAAAATATCGAAAAACAGAGAAATAAATGTTTACGAAAATTAAAATGTAACAATATCAGACAATATTTTTTAAGTCTGGATAAGTCCAAACAGGAACCAGAAATAGTACAAATTATCGACTATTTCGAAAAACATTCATTTTCGGTGTTTCCCTACGATTTTGCAGAACAGTACCACGCAAAACAGGTTGATGTTTTTTATGATCAATCCTGTAAAATGAACTATGTGTTGCATCACCAAAAACGATTGTATTTTCCAAAAAATCGGAGAAATAAATCAATTCAACGTTACTATAATGGTTTGCGAATAGAGCAAGATATTGATTCACCCCATCGATATGATACGGAAGAATATACGGTGAAGGAAGGTGATGTTATTGCTGATATTGGAGCAGCAGAAGGAATGTGGGCGTTAAATCATGTCGAAAAAGCATCCAAGATATTTCTGTTCGAATGTGAAAAAAAGTGGGTAAAAGCGTTAGAAAAAACATTTGAACCATGGAAAGAAAAGGTTGTTTTTATAAATAAATATGTGTCCAATATCACCAAAGATTCCAATATAACACTAGACGATTTTTTGAACAATAAAGAAATAAATTTCATCAAAGCGGATATTGAAGGCGCAGAAATACAACTTTTGGAAGGTGCTGCAAAAATATTATCAGAACAAAATAACCTGAAATTGCTTTTATGCGCCTATCATCGAAAAGAGGACGCAGTTATTTTAAAACAATTTTTGGAAGAAAAAGGATTTACAACACAATATTCAAAAGGATATATGTTATTTATCTATGACAATGATTTAGATAGACCCTACATAAGAAGAGGACTAATCCGAGCAACAAAAATAAAAAATACAAATTATAAAGGATAACCTTAATTTCAGTACAAACGTAAAATAAAAGAAACGTAATATATCAGTGGAATTTTTGTTTTTTATCTTAGCCCCGCTAGGGGCGTCAGTATTTTTTACTGAATCGCCCGCCCCAACGGGGTGGGTTTAAGTTCCCCTTTCCACCCCAACGCCCTGAAAGGGCAACAGGAAGATGATTAAATAACGAACCGTTTAAAATTTCCTATCGCCCTTTCAGGGCTTGTTAATTAGGATTGATTTGTAACCCACCCCTGTGGGGTGGGCTATAATACTAACGCCCTTTCAGGGCTACTATGATTGTTATTTACAATAATTCCACTGATATATTACAAAGAAACTATTATGAGAGATACACTATGAAGAAATTGAAGAAAATTATTCGGAAGGTCAAATATAAAATACAATTACTAAGAATAAGTTTTTGTTTTTTATTTAAACCACAGACACCGTTAAACGAATTAAACCGTTTGAAAATAGAGTTACAAACATTACATAAATGTAATTACCCTCAGATTTTTGTTAATATTGGTGATTATACTTATGGACATCCTAAATTAAAGTTTTTTGATGATAAAACGAAATTATCTATCGGTAAATTTTGTTCTATTGGTGCTGATGTAATAATAATGATGGGGGGCGAACATCATTGTGATTGGGTAACAACATATCCGTTTAATGCCTTTTTGAAAAATTACAGGAATATTAAAGGACTTCCTTTTACAAAAGGTGATATTACGATTGGTAATGATGTTTGGATTGGTAGTAATACAAAAATATTGTCTGGAGTTAAAATTGGTGATGGTTGTGTTGTTGGTGCAAATTCATTGGTAACAAAAGATATTCCTGATTACAGTATATGCGGCGGCGTACCCGCTAAAATAATACGTAAAAGATTTCCAGAGAAAATAATAGAAAAATTACAAGAAATGAACTGGTGGGATTGGCAAGAAAAAGACTTATGTGAAATTATACCATTATTACAGAGTAACAATATTGATGGGCTAATAGAATATTATGAAATAAAACAAAAGGGAACCTCTAAAAACCTAATGTAAAAATTTATTGTTAGAAGGAACGCGGTCGTCTCGACCGCATTTTTAGGAGTTTTTTGTAAAAAAACAGGGCAGGCGAAACGCCTGCGTTCCTCCTAATATTAGTTTTTAGAAGTTACCTTTATTATTTCAGTATCATCACAGAACAAAAGTTACATTTTTTTGAAAAGATTTTAAAAACTAAGGATAAAAACATGCATAAAAGTTCAATGTTGCGTATGCAATGGTTTAGGGATAACTATTGCAACAAACTGAATCCCAATAACACAATTACTGTTTTGGATGTCGGAAGCCAATGTGTTCCTGGACAATCGGAGACCTACAAAGTATTTTTCAGCGAACCTTCGTTTAAATACATAGGGCTTGATATGACGGAAGGTTACAATGTAGATATTGCCGTAAAACGACCATATCAATGGGATGAAGTTCCCGATAATTTTTGTGATATATTGATCTCTGGACAAGTATTGGAACATGTTGAATTTCCATGGTTCACAATAGCGGAAATGGCAAGAGTTGTGAAGCCACATGGTCTCATTTGCATAATAGCCCCAAGCATGTCTAAATTGCACCGTTTTCCAGTTCATACACAGAATTATTTTAGCGATGGATTGATTGCACTGGCAAAATATGCCGGATTAAATGTAATTCACGCATCAACAAATTATGCGCCGTTAAACGCTCCTTTAGAATGGTATTCTAAAACTGGTGATACAATTCTGATTGCCCAAAAAACAGAGAACTGGAACCCCAATGCATTCGATAAGGTAAATTATGTTTGCAAACCAACCGACTTGAATAAAATTGCTACTGGTCTTGTATCATTGAAAAACCAATCCCGATTCTATATGTTTAAAGTAACTTTATGGAAATCAATCCTAAAACTAATACCAAAACCAATAAAAAAAATGATAATAAGTATAGGGAACTTCTAAAAACCTAATGTAAAAAATTTATTGTTAGAAGGAACGCGGTCGTCTCGACCGCATTTTTAGGCGTTTTTTGTAAAAAAACAGGGCAGGCGAGACGCCTGCATTCCTCCTAATATATTAGTTTTTAGAAGTTACCAAAAGGTAATATAACAGTGGAATTTTTTAATAATGGAAATCTCTAAAAATCCATTTTTTATCACAGGTGTTTTTTATTGAAGGATTTTTGTTCCATTTGTCCGTACACAAAAAACAGTAGGGACATCAGGAACATAAAGAGCAAGAGGAACA
>JAITIZ010000308.1 GCA_031279215.1 Planctomycetaceae bacterium | reverse complement strand
GGTTTATGGTACTGCCGTTTGAGCAAATTTGCATGAATGGCAGTAAATTACTTTACAAATTATTTTTTGAGAAAGGAATTACCGATGAAAACATTTTTATTGTTTTTAATCACAATACTTGTTTCATTGCCGACAACGGCAGCGGTAACAGTATCGGAATTACGTTGCGAACATCTGACCAATCCGCTCGGAATTGATACGCCGACACCAAGATTGAGTTGGAAAATTGTTGACACGGAAAAAATTCAAGGTCAACATCAAACCGCTTACCACATTTTAGTAGCAACAACACCGGAAAAACTCGCCGCGAATACCAATATCGCTAATGCCGATGTTTGGGACAGCGGAATCGTCAAATCCGAACAGTCTCATCTTGTTCCTTGCGGTTTTAAGTTACAATCGAAACAAGATTATTATTGGAAAGTACAAGTTTGGGATAAAGATGATCAACCCTCGTCTTGGAGTGAAACAGCGAGGTTTTCCGCAGGGTTGCTTGAACGTTCCGATTGGAAAGGCGAATGGATTCAACATCCCCAAACAACACCGGATAAGCAAATTTGGTTTCGCAAAAAATTAACACTCGACGCAGAAGTTGTTTCAGCATTTGTGTTTGCGGCGTCAATGGGTTATCACGAATTGTATGTCAACGGTCAAAAAGCAGATGAACGGGTACTTGCACCCGTAATATCACGGCTTGACAAACGTGTTCTTTACGTAACTTATGATGTTGCTCCTTTGCTTAAAAAGGGAGAAAACGTTATTGCTCTTTGGTATGACGCCGGTTGGACACGGCATTACGGTTTCGCAAAAAATGTCAATCAGGCATTTTTGTTGCAACTTAACGGAACAACAAAAAACGGTAAGGCTTTTTCGTTGCAAAGCGATACGTCGTGGAAATGTGCCGAAAGTTATAGCCGTTATTACGGCGGCAATTTCCGATACAATGAATTCGGCGGTGAAGAAATCGACGGACGTGTTTATCGTTCCGATTGGAATACTGTTTCATTTAACGACGACACTTGGGCAAACGCCGCCAAAATTTCACCGTTGAAAAATGGAACGGAACCAATTCTTTCGGCGCAAATGATGGAGCCGTCACGAATTATCAAAACAATTTCGGCAACAGAAATTATTCCCATTAAAACCGATAACGGCGATACAATCTGGCGGTTTGATATGGGTGAACAATTTGTCGGGCATATTGATGCAACATTTAACGGTCTTACAGCGGGAGATGTTGTCGATATTAAAATCAGTAACAATAGCAAAGTTGCCGACGGAGTGCAAGGCGAAAAAGCCGGTTCGTTTGTGATTTGTGAATTTAGTCAGCGGCAACGTTACACCGCACGCGGGGAAAACGGCGAAAAATTCCGTAACCGATTCAATTATTTCGGCGGACGTTATGTTCATTTTATCGGACTAAAACAACCTCCGAAACTTGCCGATGTAACCGGTTACGTTATTACGAGTGCGGGAAAACGTACCGGTTCGTTTGAATGTTCCGAACCGCTTTGGAACAAAATTTATGAGATTGACCGTTTCAGCTATGAAATGTGTACACCGGAAGGTGTTACGGTTGATTGTCCGCATCGGGAACGGCTCGGTTATGCGGCGGAAGGAACTTTTCAAACGATGTGGGGAGTTGGTTTACCCTGTTTCGATTCGGCGGCGTATTATGTAAAAAATATTCGTGACTGGGAAGATGTCCAATTTCCTAACGGCAAATTTTGTGTTGTTGCCCCACAAATCTGCAACGATTATGGCAGCCCACTCAGCGGAGCGGCAATAACAACAATCGCTTGGGAACATTATCTCGCTCATGGTGATAAAAAAACACTTGAAGCAGCCTACGAACCGGGAAAACGTTGGCTCGAATTTCTGAACAATTATGTTGTTGACGGACAATTAACGCCGTATTCCAACGTTCCCGGTCATTTTCTTGGTGATTGGTTGTTGCCCGGCGGACGGTTGGAAATGGGCGATAATGTACTTGCAATATTTTACAATAATTGCATTTATGCGATGACGCTGGAACAATGGATTAGAATTGCCGAAGAATTAGAGCGTGATCAGGAAACGGCGGTTTATCGTGAACGTTTGGCGGTGATTCGTAAAAAAACGCACGAAAAATATTTCAACGCCCAAACCGGCAGTTACGTTAACGGTGATCAGTTACGAACCGCTGCACCGCTTTATACCGGAGTTGTTCCTGAGGAATTGCGGGCGGCAATGTTCGATCATCTTGAAACGATAATGAGCAAAGAGGATTCCTATTTTGATGTCGGAAGTTTTGGGCGTTATCCGTATTTTAAAACTCTTTTCGCTTATCCGCGTTTTCAGGAAGTTGTTGCAAAAATTCTTGCCAAAACAACGTATCCCGGTTACGGTTATTTTGTCCGTCAAGGTGAAACAGCGTTGCCTGAAGCGTGGGAAATTAACTTGGCATCACGCGCAAACCGTACCCATATTCACACGTCGTACACAGGTATTTCCGGTTGGTTTTTCAAATGTGTTGCGGGAATTGAACCGCTTGACGACAAACCCGGTTATCGGCAATTTTCGATTCGTCCGTCGGTTGTCAAAAATTTGACTTACGCCAACGCAACACTCGAAACTCCATACGGTTTAATTGAAAGCGGTTGGCGTTTGGAAAACGGTAACGTAATTTTCAAGATTACCATACCGGTTGGTACGGAAGCGGTTGTTGATCTTGACGACGGTAACGTTAAACATCTCACCTCGGGATTTTATCAATTGGAACGTCCCGCAAAAGAACCAACAAAAAAATAAAAATAACGTAATATTTCAGCGGTTTTGTTTTTTTCTTTTTTAACCGCAAAGTTCGCAAAGTTTTGCGCAAAGAAGGGTTCTGATTTTAAAATCCTTGTGTTCTTTGCGTGATCTTGGCGATCTTTGCGGTTAAACGGAAATTCCGCTGAAATATTACGAAGAGTATGTACTTAGTATTTATACTTATTTGAACGAATGGTCTGGAAGAATGAGTCTATCACTGCAAATTTAATTGTAACAGTCTATTTTCTTAACGACCGCATAATTGAAATCGTCCGCAGAGGACGCAGATTTTCGCAGATTATTTTAAAAAGTTTTTTGAAAATAATTTTTTGTATTTTTTGTCTATTCTTCCTTTGTTTGTTTCGTTCTTTCGTACTCTCAAAAAAGAATCCTTGAAAATCCACGAAGATCGAATATTTGCGAAAATCGCTGGACGAAAATCGCTGGACGAAAATCTGCGTAAATCTGCGGACCAAAATAGACAATGACTATATGATAATAGAATATTACAATAAATTAAATCGGTAAAGTGAATTTTTGGAACGAATTAGAATGGAATCATCCGTAACAGCCGGAGTGCTTAATATATCTTCACCCAATTCTATATTTTCGAGTGTTTCACTTTTTTTCTCATTGAGAAGAATATGGTACAAAATTCCTTGTTGACTGGCGGCAATCAAATGGTTACCGATAATAATTGGTGTTGCGTAAAATGAACCGGATAATCGTGTTTGCCAAAAAATTTCGCCGGATGTCCGGTTGGCGCAGATTAAAACTCCGGGCGATTTGATAATGTACAATTTTTCGCCGTCGATCAACGGGCTGGGACTGCCGACACTTAATTTGGGTTCTGTCCAAAGAATTTCCTGTGTTTTCTCTTCAGCGTTGTAACGTAAAGCGGTTGTCCCGCCGAATGAAAAGTAAACAGTTCCATCCACACAAACCGGCGACGAAGTCAACATACATTTTCCTTCGTAAGAGGTAAGTTGTTCGCCTGTTGCCAAAGAGTGAACAAAACAACCGGTGCGATCAACAAAAACAATAAACTTGGAACCGTCCTTTTGCGGTAACACAGTGGGCGATGACCAACCCTGACCTTTAGGACGTTCAATTTTCCAAATCGTTTGACCTGTTGAAATATCCATCGCCTCCGCAAACGATTCCGCATTGGACTGACATTGAACAATTAACGTTTTATCAACAATCAATGGCGACGCCGCCATACCAACTGAAACAATAACTTTGGGATTTTCAAGTCCTAATGGTCGATACCAAAGTAACTGTCCATCGGGTGAAAAACAAGCAAGATCGTTGCTGGAAAAAAACGCAACAATATGTTCTCCGTCCGAAGCCGGAGTATTCGCCGCAACACTGCTGAATGGACGATAACAAAGAAGTGAACCGGTTGCTTTCAATGTTCTCCGCCAGATTTTCCGACCGGTTCCCAAATCATACGCGGTTGTGTGTAATCTATTTTCGCCCGCTCCGTCCGCAGATGTAACAATAATACGGTCATTCACAATAATCGGGCTTGAAACACCTTCACCTGAAATTGTTGTCTTCCAAACCGGTTCCTTTTCAAACATTTTTTCGCTACAGGAAATTGTTTTGAGTACCGGATTACAAGCCGTTCCGCGAAACTGCATAAAAGGAACCCTTGAATATTCAGTACCGGATAATTTTGTATCAGATGATTGTATATCGGACAATTTTGTATCAAATGATTGTGTATCGGAAACCGATTTATTTTCTGTTTCTGAATTTTGTTGATCATCGTCCGTATCGGAAACAGCAAACACGGAATCGGGAAACGGCGGCAATTTTTTATTACCGGAAATACTTTTGGCAATACTGAAAGGAATTTCATTAGTGTTACAAACACGTACCTGAAAAATCCAACCGCCCATACCGCCCATCATTGCCATTCCGCCGCCGGAACCGCTCATACTTCCAGATTGATTCCGCCGTGAAGATGGTGTTCCGCCTGACGCCGTTGCCGTTACATCACCGGAAGGATTCGGACGCGGCGCATAACTCGGTGTGTTGGTTTCGGCTGCTGCGGTTCCGGTTGTAGTAATTTCAGGTGTGGCAGCACCATGTGTAACCGTTCCGGGAGTTACCGTTTGGGACGCAACGGTAATGGGAGGAGTTTCAGTGTAACGAGTATTCTTGACAAGCAATACGTTTTGACCGGCTTGAAGTTTCGCCTCCATCATGTATTTATCGGGAACATCACCGCCGTCATCATTGAGCGGAAAACAACCGATTTCCGTACCGTTAAGCCAAACTTTACCGGTTTTTTGAGTTGAAAAACGAATTTTAAAGTGTAATTGGTATATTACCAACTTTAAATAAAAGACTCAAAAATTTTGTTCTTATAAAACCGAATTTTAAAGTACAATGAGTATAATTTACTGGGGTACATTGATTTGAAAACAGAAAAAATTACAATGGGTAAAATATGGGTAAATTATTGTTTGTATCTGTTGTACCGTAAGCCGGTTAAAGTATAAATTATCATGTTTTCGGTTTTGTTGGAACTTCCATAATTACCCTGTGGAATTTTGTAAGATAACCGGCTTATACCGGTTTATGGGACTAAAATCAAAAAGTAGGCAATCTTTTTTCACAAGGGTTATCTAACACGGTTACATCAACGTACACGCCAAGAATGATTATTGATTGGCGGGAATTATACTATTTATACTATTACAATCATCAATTATGAAATTACGAATTATTCGGGTTGATTTACCGTTAAAACACGTTTTTGAAACGTCCCAGCGTTCGATCAGTGTTGTTCGCACCATTCTCGTCGAATTAGAACAGGACGGTTTACGCGGACACGGTGAGGCTTTTGAAGATCGGTTGTACAACACCAATATCGAAGATATGGTCGATTTACTCGAAGAATGCCGCGAAATTGTTGAACATTATGCCTTAGCCGATCCTGTCGCATTTTGGCGGACTCTTCAGCCAATTCTTAAAAAAAATACCTTTGCTCAAAGCGCAATTGATTGTGCTGCCTGCGATCTTTGGGGAAAAATGAAAAATAAACCGTTATGGAAAATCTGGGGACTCTCGATTAAACAAGTTCCCGATTCCAGTTACTGTATTGGTTTGGATTCCTTAGAGCGTATCTCCGACCGTATCACCGAAAATCCCAATTGGTCCATTTACCGTGTTAAACTCGGCTGCAAAAGTGATTTGCAGATTCTCCAGATGCTTCGGGAAAAAACAAAAGCTCCGTTTCATGTTGATGTCAATGGCGGTTGGACAGTCGAAACAGCAATCAAAAGATTGGAGTCATTACAACAATTCGGTGTCGAACTTCTCGAACAACCCCTCGCAGCAGATAACTTTACCGGAATGGCTCGACTAAGAAAGGAAATGAAAAAACGAAATTGTCCTATCCCTATTATTGCCGATGAATCATGGCGGACGGAAGCGGATATTGAACGTTGTGTGGGGTTGTTTGACGGAATCAATCTCAAATTAGTTAAGTGCGGCGGTTTAATTCCCGCTCGCCAACTCATCGCAAAAATCAAACACCTCGGTCTGAAACTGACCAGTGCCAACTCCATTGAATCAACTGTCGGCGCCTCCGCAATCAGTCAACTCGCCCCATTACTAGACTATATTTCTATTGATGGACCGCTTCTCATCGAAAAAAAAGTCGGCAATGGAATCCAAACCGAAAAAGGAAAACTCCTTTATCCCAATGAAAATGGAACCGGTGTTCGTGTCCTGTTTCGGTAATTATGCTTGGCAGGGAATTGTTGTTCGGATATACTTTTGAGATTTTGTAACTACCCTAGCTTCTTTCCTAACTTGACCGTATTCGGGTAATATATTGCGAATCGCCTTTGCGGTATTTTGGGGTCAATTTCCCGCTATTGCAAATATTGCAAAAACGTACGTACACCAAAAACCGAATCATTGAAAATATCAGTTCCAGAAGCGATTTTCTAAAATTGTAATATATCAGTGGAATTATTGTAGATCACAACCATAGCAGCCCTGAAAGGGCGATAGGAAATTTTACACGGTTCGTTATTTAATCATTTTCCCGTTGCCCTTTCAGGGCGTCAGG